>JAZLFY010000106.1:0-8525 GCA_045616025.1 Acutalibacteraceae bacterium
ATCCGCAAAAACGGTTGTTTGGAACGGTCCTATGGGTGTATTTGAAAACCCGACACTTCGCAAAGGAACAGTTGAAGTTGCAAAAGCAATGGCAGAAACCGATGCAGTTACAGTTATCGGCGGCGGCGACTCGGCTGCGGCAGTAAACATTTTAGGCTTCGGCGATAAAATGACACATATTTCCACCGGCGGCGGCGCTTCACTTGAATTCCTTGAAGGTAAAGAACTTCCCGGAATTGCCGCACTTAACGATAAATAATTATTTTAGCGGCAAGGTTTACCCTGCCGCTATTATTTAAAGGAGAAATACAAATGGAAAAATCAAAAAGAAATGCCATTATAGCAGGCAACTGGAAAATGAATAAAACCCCAGCCGAAACAACCGAACTTATAAACCAAATGAAGCCGCTTGTTAAAGATGCGGATTGTAAGGTTGTTTTGTGTGTACCTTTTGTTAATATTGATGCGGCGCTTAAAGCATCTGCCGACTCTAACATTGAAATAGGCGCCGAAAACTGTCACTTTGAAGAAAGCGGTGCATTTACAGGCGAAGTTTCTGCAGAAATGCTTAAAAGTATGGGTGTTAAATATGTAATAATCGGTCATAGTGAAAGAAGACAATATTTTGCCGAAACCGACGAAACTGTAAATAAACGCCTTAAAGCCGCCCTTGCAAAAGGACTTAAAGTAATTCTTTGCGTAGGTGAATTACTTTGGCAACGTGAAATGGGTGTTACCGCTGAACTTGTATCAATGCAAACAAAGATTGCTTTAAACGGTGTATCCGAAAAAGATGTTAAAAATGTTATTATTGCTTACGAGCCGGTTTGGGCAATAGGCACCGGAAAAACCGCAACAAGCGATCAGGCACAAGAAGTTTGCAAGTTAATAAGAGATACCGTAGAAAGCATTTATAGTAAAGAAATTGCCGAGAGTATGACCGTACAGTACGGTGGTTCGATGAACGCAGGAAATGCCGATGAACTTTTGTCCAAAACCGATGTTGACGGCGGATTAATAGGCGGCGCATCATTAAAAGCAGAAGATTTTTCAAAAATAGTTAAAGCAGCAAGCAATTAAAGAAATGGTGATAAAAATGAAAAAACCAATAGTTTTAACAATTATGGACGGTTTCGGATTTAACGATGTTACCGACGGTAATGCAATATTCAGCGCAAGCACTCCCCGACTTGACGAAATATTTTCAAAATATCCCACAACACAGATAGGTGCTTCGGGACTTGATGTAGGTCTTCCCGACGGTCAAATGGGTAACAGTGAAGTCGGTCACACCAATATCGGCGCAGGTCGTGTTGTATATCAGGAACTTACCCGTATTACCAAATCAATTAAAGACGGCGATTTCTTTAAAAACGAAGAGTTTTTAAATGCAATTGATAACTGCAAAAGAAATAACAGCGCCCTTCATTTAATAGGACTTTTATCCGACGGCGGTGTTCACAGTCATATTGAGCATTTATACGGACTTGTTGAAATGGCTAAAAATAACGGTCTAAAAGAGGTTTATATTCACGCATTACTTGACGGTCGTGATGTTCCTCCGACAAGTGCAGCCGATTATATTGACACATTAAATTACAAATTAAAAGAAATCGGTTGCGGAAAAATCGCAACCGTTATGGGCAGATTTTACGGTATGGACCGTGATAACCGTTGGGAAAGAGTTGAAAAGGCATACGCCGCCCTTGTTTACGGTGAAGGTGTTGTAACCGATAATGCTTCCGAAGCAGTCAGAAAATCATATACCGTAAAAGACGAAGAAGGAAAATTCATTACCGACGAATTTGTACTTCCTACAGTAGTTGAGGGTACAAAACGCATAGAAACCGGTGATAGTGTAATATTCTTCAATTTCCGTCCCGACCGCGCAAGAGAAATCACAAGAACATTTGTTGATGATGATTTCACGGGCTTTGAAAGACGCGGCGGCAGACAAAAGGTATTCTATGTTTGCTTTACCCAGTACGATGCATCAATGCCCAATGTAACTGTTGCATTTAAACCCGAAAGTCTTGAAAATACTTTGGGTGAATACTTATCAAAGAACAATTTAAAACAGTTAAGAATTGCCGAAACCGAAAAATATGCACATGTCACTTTTTTCTTTAATGGCGGACGCGAGGTAATGTTTGAAGGCGAAGACAGAATACTTGTTAATTCACCGAAGGTTGCAACCTATGATTTACAACCTGAAATGAGCGCAATAGAGGTTTGCGATAAAGTATGTGATGCAATAGAAAGTGAAAAATACGATGTCGTTATTTTGAACTTTGCAAACTGTGATATGGTTGGACATACAGGCATATTTGAAGCGGCGGTAAAAGCCGTAGAAACGGTTGATGCATGTGTTGGTCGTGTTATGGACTCTACACTTAAAACGGGTGGTGTAATGCTTTTAACCGCCGACCATGGCAATGCCGACTGCATGAGAGATACCGACGGTTCACCCTTTACGGCACACACCACAAACCCCGTTCCCTTCTCCGTAATCGGATATAACTGTAATCTGCGTCAAGGCGGAAAACTGTGTGATATTTCGCCAACAATCATTAAGCTTTTAGGTCTTAATCAACCAAACGAAATGACCGGAAAATCAATTATTGAATAATAAAAGTCAAAAAATTATAAAAAGGAAGACTGAAACTTAATGTTTCAGTCTTCTGCTTTTTTAAATAACAATTGTTTTGAAAGTTCGGAAATATGTGACTGGTCAAGATTATATTCCATAAATTTCTCGCCTTTAACACTTTCACCGTTTAAGGAATATTGTGTGTCATAGGTATACGCACTTATGGTTTGCATTAAATTCTGTATACCGCGTGGTGTAGTGTTAGTAACAAGACTGCCTTTTTTGGAAACATCCGAATAGAGTTTCATAATAAACTCTTCGGTAAACTCAACAGTTTGATACTGTTTTATAAAGGAATCGATATAAAGCTTTTGACGGTTCATACGGGAAATATTTGTTCCGTCATCAACACTCATACGCGCTCTGACAAATGCGGTTGACTGTTTGCCTTTAAGTTGAACATCTTCACCTTTAATAAAGGCAGGATCAAGATTCGTATAATCTTCCGGCATCTTTACGGTAACATAACCTACAGCATCATTAATTATCGGCAAAGTATCCATTGTAATTGTAGCATAATAATTAATATTTATGTTATAAAACATTCTTGATACTGCACGGACAATATTCATACTACTTGAATTAGAGCCGTTACCGTATGTATGAGCAAGAGCAATTTGCTCTCTTGTCATATTACCGGTTTTATTTCCGTTAATATCAAGTTCATCAACCTGGACCATTGAGTCACGGTTAATATTAATTATTGAATACTTTTTATCGTATTTGTCGAAGATTACAAGGGCTATAAAGTCCGCTTGCATATTATTGCCATACGACGTTTCAGAAACTTTAATATCACTGTTTTTATCAACACCGGAAATTAAAAATGTTTCAAGTTCACGGGGATAATAGAATTCACCGTCAATTACGGTACGGCTTGTAAAATCAACCTTTGAATTTTTTTGTTTAAAAACATCATCGGTTACAAAAGCAATACCAACTATTGAGAGTAATGCAAAAATAGCAATAAATCCGAAAAACTTCTTTATGTTTTGACTAAATGCTTTTCTAAATCGGTGTTTGTGATGGTGACGATGATGATGGTGATGATGGTGATGATGGTGGTATTCACCATGTTCGCGATGATGTTCGGAAGTATTATTTTCATTGCTGTCATCATTAGAGACATAATCACTCATTTTACCGTATTCATCTTTTAAATTTTCGTCATCGGCAATTTCAAAATTTTTACTTTTCTGATTTATATCTTCTGAATTCATAGACAGCCACCGTTAATAATGCAAAAAATGCAACCATATAAAAAGGTGTATTATCAAATGTTTTATAAGATTCAATGCCTAATTCCTTAATGCGTTTAGCATCTGTGCGAAGAACAGCAACAGAGCCGATTTCTTCAAAACAAACAGTGACTGTACCGTCAGGATTTACGGTTACAAGACTACCGTCAACCAAGTTCCACTTATCAGAGCCAATAGGTTTAAAAAGAAATGCCGGTTTATAATCGTTTGCGTTCATACCGAGCTTTAATGTAACTTTAAGCTTATTTCCTACTCTTTCAAGGTCGGCAACATATTTATCTGTACCATCAAGAATATCAGAAAAAGTAATATTGAATAAATCGGTTACAACATATACCCAAGAATTAAACTGAGGATTAACCTTTTTAGAATAAGAATCAAGTCCGGAAATGATTTTGCCAATATCCTCTGTTTTTGCAAATTCATTGTAAGCATCAAGAAGGTCTTTTGAAATTTTATCCTTTAAATCAGAAGAAATTGCAGGATTATCAACTCCGCGATTATTATAAGGAGTTACAATAACATACGGTTTATCCGTAGGGATTTTATCAATGATATTTCCTTTTTCATCAATAATCACACCGGAATATTCTTTACCGTCAATAATAATAGGTTCAATACTCGGATCAACCTTTGTTGGACTTTTAACCGGATCCTTTGTTGCTGCAAAAACCGTAAACATACAGGCAAGAACAGTAACTGTCATAAAGAGTGCAACTAATGTTTTTAAATGTTTTTTCATTTTTTACCACCATTGTCCTTATTAGAATTTGTATATGCTTTATATTTATAATATTTTTTTGAATAATAATAACTTTTAGAGCCGCGTCCTGAATGATAATCATTATAAACAAAGCCTAAAATGTGAACATTTGCAAACTGTAACTGATTCATTGCGGTAACAACACTTTGTTTTGCGGTTGAACCGTGTCTGACAAGTAGCACCATACCGTCAATATACGGCGAAACCGAAACGGCATCAATAACCGAGTTTACGGGCGGAAGGTCGATAATAACATATTCGTAATTATCTTTAATTCTTTCAAGCAATTCGCCCATTTTCTTTGAGCCTAAAAGTTCAGAAGGATTGGGCGGAATAGAACCCGCTATAAGCAAATCCATATGTTCATGAAGAATGTTGTGCATAATAAGTTCATCAATAGTTTTTTCCGTATTTCCTGCGAGAAGATTAGAAAGCCCTTCACCACGCGGAATTTGGAGTAATTTTTCAATTGATGGCAAACGCAAGTCGGCAGAAATTAGCAAAACTTTTCTTCCGTCTTTTGCTATTGAATAGGAAAGGTTAACCGCCGTAAAAGATTTACCTTCTTTCGGGTTGGGTGATGTTATGCCGATTATTTTACCGGTTTGTTTGCCGGGAATTGAAAATGACAGATTTGTACGCAAAACGTTATAACTTTCAGAAGAAATAAAGTCAAGCGTAGAAGCAAATCGTTTGTTAATATTACTGTTTTCTTCAATATTAGCCATTGATTATTTCCTCTCGTTCGTTTTTTGTTTACCGTATGACGAATAGTAGTGACTACGGTAATAATAACTTCTGTAATACTTACCGGTTCTGCCGTGAACATCCGCATCCGGAATTTCAGCAAGTATCGGAATTTGTGCGTACTTTTTACGAAGCCAATCACTTTCTTCAACCTTATCATTAAAGATAATGTATCTAAAGAAGATAAATGCCGCAGCAACAATTGCACCGACAACGGCACCTAAAAGTACCTTTGACTTAAATCCGGCAGAAACATAAAGTGCATCTTCTGCCCTATCAACCGTTCTGACCGATGCGCCGTCAATTACGGTAGCTATCTGGTTAGGAAGAACATCAACAATAACATTTGCAATATTTATTGCCCTTTGCGGTTTTGAATCCGTTATTGTTATATAGAAAATTTCCGTATCGTTTACCGCACCTGCGGAAATCATACTGTTCAATTGATAACTTGTAAAACTGTAGCCGTATTTTTCACGGATAACATTTGCAACTTCGTTAAGTGTAAGACGGGTTTTAAGAATTTCACAATAGGTATTTACAAGGGACTGTGCCGCTGAAATATCCGCATTGGAAATTGAAAGTTTAGAACCGCTGAACGAAAGAGATTCATTGTTAACATACATTTTAACACTTGCCTGATATTTAGGAGTGTACTGAGAGTAAAAATATGCAAACGATGTAACCGCAAATACAACAGTTACAAGAAGTATTATCCACCAGTGTTTTAAAAGTTGAATTAAGAATTCCACAAAATCAATCTCAATAGAATCATCTTTTGAATCAATTGAATTTTGAACTGCAGTATTCTTTTTGATTTCAATATTGTCTTTCATTGAACGCTCTCCATTTAGACATAATTATACACTTGTATTATAATACTGCATAATGCTTTTGTCAAGAAAAAAAGACACTCCGAAGAGTATCTTTTTTACCAATTGACTTTCCACCTTTTTTGATATCCTTTTTCATCGTTAAAAGATTTTGCGTGTATCTTTTGACTTGAATGTTTCATTTTTTTAAAAAGCATATTATCGTATTCATCAAAATCAAACGGAATATCAATTTTCTTGTTGTTAAGCCAAGATGACATATATGCCGCATTTGAAAGGATTAATTCATTAATTCCGTCAAGTCCGGGCGATATTAATTCTTCACCGTTTAAAATAGCATTTGCAAAATTTTGTAATATACCTTTATGACCGGATTCGTGCTCATTTTGTTCGAATTCTTCGTAATCGGGTTTTACTTTAATGAGAGATTCCTTTGAATTAAAACAAATATCCCTTTCGTTTTCCGATAATTTCCACCATTTAAGTTTTCGATTTTCAATTACGATTTTACCTTTTTCGCCTGAAATTTCAAGTCGGTTGGTTCCGGGGTATTCTCCTGTTGAGGTTATAAAAGTGCCTATAGCACCGTTTTCGTATTCTGTATAAATTGTTGCGCTGTCCTCAACTTCAACATTATGAAATTTTGCCTCATCACAAAAAGCGGTAACAGATTTAGGCATACCGCATATCCATTGCCACAAGTCAAGATTATGGGGCGCTTGATTAATAAGGACTCCGCCGCCCTCACCTTTCCATGTTGCACGCCAGTCGCCCGAATCGTAATATGCTTGGGTTCTGTACCAATTTGTCACTATCCAAACACTTCTTTTTATTTCGCCTAACTGACCGCTTATTATAATTTCACGCGCTTTGATAAAAAGCGGGCTTGTGCGTTGATTAAACATTATAGCAAAAACCTTATCGCTCTTTTTTGCATATTCCGACAACATAAGAGTATTTTTAACCGAAATATCAATCGGCTTTTCGCAAAGAACATTAAGCCCCGATTTAAGCGCCGATAACGAATAATCACTGTGAAATTTATGCGGAACAGAAATAATAACAGCATCAATGTCGGCATTTAAAAGCATTTGTTCAAAGGAATCAAAGAACGGAACACCTAAAAAGTTTTCCGAACAAAACACCTTTCTGTCTGGCGAAATATCACACAGAGCATTTAATTTAAGTCCTTTAATTTCGCCGTTATAAATACACCAAGCATGAGCCGTACCGATATTGCCCACGCCGACAATACCGATTTTTAATTCATTCATAATATCCCCCGAATAAAAATACTAATATGTACCGCTTGTGTCTGCAAAAACAAAGTTGGTATTAGTTTTATGTTTTGAATTTGCAACACGCTTCATAAGTTCATTATAATACAATTCTTCGTCAAAGGGAATAGTAATTTCTTTATTTAAAAATGCAGAAAGGTGCATTGCGTTTGATAATGTCAAACCGTTAATACCCTCCGTACCGTCGGCAACAAGCGGTGTGCCGTTTAATATTCTTTCGGCAAAGGCATTTAAAACACCGGAATGTTGCGGATTTTCACCGTCGGTTTCAACCTCTTTTTCAGTAGATTCCATTTTACCGAAAGGAATTTTATTGGCTTTTGAAAATTCGGGCTCGCTAACTGCATATTCGGTTAAATAAAGTTTATTGTTTTCGGCAACAAGTTTTGCTTTGTCCATTTGAATTTCAAAACGGTTTGTTCCCTTTGCATCTCCCGTTGATGTTATAAATACGCCAGTTGCTCCGTTTTCATATTCAACAAAGGTTGTAACATCGTCTTCAACTTCAATATCATGCCATTTTCCGAAATACATACGGGTATAAACCTTTTTGGGCATACCGCATATCCATTGCCATAAGTCGAGTTGGTGGGGACATTGATTAAGCAAAACCCCGCCGCCTTCACCACTCCATGTTGCACGCCAATCACCCGAATCGTAATATGCCTGCGGGCGGTACCAGTGAGTTACAATCCAGTTTGTTCTTCTTATCTGACCGTAATCACCTGACTGTACGATTTCGCGCATTTTACGGTAAATGCAGTTTGTTCTCTGATTAAACATCATACCGAAAACAACTTCGGGGTGCATTTTTGCAACATTGTTCATTTCGTTGACCTGTTTTGTATAAACACCTGCAGGTTTTTCACACATAACATGTGTTCCGCTTTCAATACATTTAATTGTATATTCCGTATGAGAATAGTGCGGAATACAGATTAAAAGTGAATCGGCAATATGACTTTCTATTAATTC
>JAZLFY010000107.1:0-1548 GCA_045616025.1 Acutalibacteraceae bacterium
AGGTGCAAATATGGATTTTGTAGAAAAGGTTATATCAAATTCAAAAGAGTTCAAAGACAAGGTTATACTTCGTGACGACATTTACACAAAAGGTGTCACTTTTGGCCAGTTTGAACAGATTTCGGGAAAGGTTTACAACTATTTAAAAACAAACGGTATAGGCAAAGAAGATTTTGTTCTTTTGTGTCTTCCCCGCAGTATGCAACCGATTATTGCGCTTTTCGGTGTTATGAAAGCGGGTGCCGCATTTGTTATTGTTGAGGACAATTATGCCCCCGAAAGAATTGAATTTATAAAGAAAGACTGTAACTGCAAATTGGTTATCAACAGTGAAGTCTGGGAAGAAATACAAGCCTATGATTATCTTGAGGGTTTTGAAAAAATGGACAAACACGATGCCGCTTTTGCGGTATATACTTCCGGTACAACGGGAAACCCGAAAGGTGTCGTTCACGAATACGGTAATGTAGGGCGTATGATTACTTCAACCGAAATGACTTCCTGCGAGCCGCTTGCAAATCCTGACGACCGTTTTGCACTTGTGGCTCCCCTTAATTTTATTGCTTCATTGCTTATTACATTTTACGGGCTTTATCACGCGGTTTTATTTTTTATAGTTGCTTATTCTGTTATCAAAAATCCGCTTTATATCGGACTGTTTATGATAAAGAATAAAATTACCGGTACTTTCCTTACCCCCTCACACATCAGAAAATTAAAAGCAAAACCGCCCACACTGCGTTTCTGCATTATCGGAAGCGAGCCGGCTAACGAGGTTTACTTTGAAGGTCTTACCATACATAACTTTTATCTTATGAGTGAGTCGGGATTTGCCGTAACCCATTTTTTAATTGACAAAAAATATAAAGTCACACCCGTTGGCAAATCGGAATTCGGCCACGAAATATTGCTTCTTGACGAAAACGGAAATTCCGTACCAGACGGTGAAGAGGGCGAAGTTTGTTTTGAAAACAAATATGTTCGCGGTTATCTTAATTTACCCGAAGAAACCGAAAAAGCATTTCATGACGGACTTTACCATTCGGGCGACCTTGCAAAGCGCTTGCCCGACGGTAATCTTGCAATTTGCGGCAGACTCAGCGATATGGTTAAAATCAACGGTAACCGTGTTGAGCCGGGCGAAATTGAGGGTGTATTAAAGCGTGTGCTTGATATTGACTGGGCGGCGGTCAGAATTTTTGACACCGGCAAACAGGTATTTATCTGCGCTTACTATCTTGAAAACTTAAAGATAGATTTTGAAGAAACGCGCAATAGAATGTCAAATTTCCTGCCCTATTATATGCTTCCGTCTTTCTTTATAAAGATTGACGAAATTCCGCTTCGTCCCAACGGCAAAATGGACAGAAAGGCACTGCCGCAACCTAATTTTGAAGATTATCAAGACGATTATGTTGCACCCGAAAACGATTTACAAAAGGCGCTTTGTGATGCGTTTTCCGAAGTTTTGGGGATAGAAAGAATAGGCATTCACGACGACTTTTATCAATTGGGCGGCGACTCGTTGGCATCTATGGATGTTCTCGG
>JAZLFY010000108.1:0-7645 GCA_045616025.1 Acutalibacteraceae bacterium
GATGAATGTAATAGTCATCAACATTCTTACCCAGGTTTGCACAAATTTCCTGCATACATCCGTTAAGGTTCGGGTGGTCGTATCCTTTCCACGCAAGTTCATCTTCGGTAACGGTAATATCAATACCGCCGACGGCATCAATAATGTCCGCCATACCGTAGAAATTAATTGCCGCATATTCGCTTATATCAAGTCCGAAAAGTTGGTTTATGGTTTTAATTCCTCTTTCGGGACCGCCGCCGCCGTAAGCCGCATTAAGTTTGCCGTAAATCTTTTTACCGTTTGCATCTATCGGGACAAAGGTATCACGCATAAGGGAGATGACCTTAACCTTTTTGTTTTCAACATCTATGCTTAAAATCATCATGCTGTCGGAATTGCCCTTAAAGGACTCTTTATCACGGGTGTCTATTCCAAAAAGCGCAATATTTACGATTTTTTCGTCTATAACCTTTGTAAAGCCCAAATCTTCGGGCTTGGTGGTAATCTTTTTGCGGTTATAGTTAAGATAAGGCCATGCAAGTATAAACAGTATGCAAAGAACAAGAAACAGCGAAACGGACGATATTAGTATCGCTTTCTTTGTTTTTGTAAGCCGTTTCCACCATGCCTTAAAGCCTTTTTCCGTTATTTCTTCACCGTCGGCATAATCGGACAAACCGATAAAATCGTCGGTTGCAAGCGGTTTACTGCTTGACATAATATCGGGTGAATTATTTTCTTTTTTCATACTGCTGCTCGAAACTATATCAAACCCGTTATCGGTGGGTTGATTTGTTTCTTCGCCCTTTATATTAAATCCCTGTTGTTCCTTTTCACTCATCATTTTGTCCCCTTTAGGATTTTTAATTCTGCAACTTTTATATTCTACAATAAAATTGTTAATAAATAAAGAACTTTTTAAACTAATTCTTTATAAATTTCACCTTTTTTAATTCCCGTAACGCTTGCCGCCTCTTTTGCCGCAGCAGAAACGGGTGTACCGTCTGACATTAATTTCCTTGCAATTTCGACCGCCGTTTTAAGTGTGTAGGTTACGGTTTCTTCGGTTTTACCCTCAATTATTATTACATATTCGCCTTTTGGCTCGTTTTGGTCAAAATATTCGGCGAGTGCAGAGAGTGTTCCGCTTTGCACCGTTTCGTGAATTTTAGTAATTTCCTTTATAACCGATGCTTCACGGTCGCCAAATGCCGCATATAAATCTTTTAGTGTCTTTTTTAGTTTGTGCGGTGCTTCGTAAAAAATAAGGGTGTGCGGATAGTTTTTTGCGGCATTTAACCGGCTTGTCCGTTCCTTTTTATCTACGGGTAAAAAACCCTCAAAACAAAACCGTGCCGTACTTCTGCCGCTTATGCTTAAAGCCGATGCAAAAGCCGTTGGCCCCGGCACCGAACAGACGGTTATGCCCGCCGCAAGTGCCTGCTTTACAAGTTGTTCGCCGGGGTCGGATATGCAGGGCATACCGGCATCGGTGACAACGGCGGCACTTTCGCCGTTTAAAATGCGCTCTATTATTATTTCGCCCTTTTCGTATTTATTATGCTCATAATACGAAACAAGCGGTTTTTTAATTTCAAAACGGTTAAGCAGTTTAACACTTACCCGTGTGTCCTCGGCGGCTATAAAGTCCACCGTGCGAAGTATTTCTTCGCCGCGCGGTGAAAAGTCGCCCATATTACCTATCGGTGTTCCCACAACATATAATTTCCCGGACAAGTTTTTCACCCGCCTTTATTATAAAAATCCTTTTTTGTATTCGCCGTAAATTTCGAGCATTTCGTCCGACAGTTCGCCGTCTTTGCCGTAAAGATAGAGTGTCGGCTCAATGTCAAGTCCCGTGTTGCCGCCCCGTCTGCCCTCAATTAAAACAAGCCATGGTTTTTCGCCCGTCTTTTTGGCGACAAGCCGCAGTCGTTTCGGCTCTAAACCGTCCTTTTTCATAAGATACATCAGTTCCGCCGCTCTTTCGGGGCGTTGACAGACACAAAATCTGCCGCCGGTTTGCAAAAGATTTGCCGCCGCTTTAACTATGCCCGATAAAGTACAGGTGGTTTCGTGCCGTGCCGTAAGTTTTGATGTGTCGGTATTGGTTATTCCTGCACCTATTGCCTTATAGGGTGGGTTGCAGATAACAAGTGTAGCACCCGAAAGTTCCGCTTTACCCTTTAAGTCGTTAATATCGGCATTTACAGCACTGAAATTATCAAAACCGTTCTTTTCTGCCGAAAGCGCGGCAAGTTCGGTGGCCTCGCTCATAATATCCACGCCGACCGCACGGGAAAGCAGTCCTTCACGAAGAAGCAAAAACGGAATAATTCCGCAACCTGTTCCGAGGTCGACAAGAACATCCTTTTTTCTCGCCTTTGAAAATGCGGCAAGCAGTACCGCATCGGTACCGAAAGTGTGGTTTTTTGAAACCGCAACAAATTTGCCCCTGCCTATCGGCTCGAACTTTATGCTCTGGTCCATTTTACACCCTGCGGAGTATCTTCAAGCGTAATGCCCATTTCTTTTAATTTATCTCTTATTTCATCGGCGGTTTTAAAGTCTTTCGCCTTTCGTGCCGCCGTTCTTTTTTCGATAAGTTCTTCAATTTCACTGTCAAGTGTTTCGGTTTTGCGGTTATAGACAAGCCCCAAAACTCCGGTCAGTTCATCAAATATTTCGGCAAGCGATAAAAGTGTATCTTTGCCGGCACCTGCGGCAACCGTTGTATTGATTTCGCGCACAAGCGAGAATACCGCCGCCAAAGCATCGGCGGTGTTAAGGTCGTCTTCCATTGCCTCGATAAATTCCGACTTGTACTTTTCAACATATTCGGGAACACTGCCGCCCTCGTCTGCATTTTTAAGTGCAAAATCAATATTATCACGGCAGGTATAAAGACGGTCAAGCGCATTTTTGCCCTGCTCGATAATATCAACCGAGTAATTTATAGGGCCTCTGTACTGTGAAGAAATCATTAAATATCTTATCGGCTCGTAACCGTATTTTTCGGCAACATCACGAACAGTGAAGAAGTTATTTAAAGATTTGGACATTTTGTGGTTATCAACATTTATAAAACCGTTGTGCATCCAGTAGTGCGAAAAGTCGCACCCGTTTGCCGCTTCGGACTGTGCAATTTCGTTTTCGTGGTGGGGGAATATAAGGTCAAGTCCGCCGCAATGAATATCAATGGTCTTGCCTAAATATCTGCCTGCCATTGCGCTGCATTCAATATGCCAACCGGGTCTGCCGGGTCCCCATGGTGACTCCCAGAACGGCTCGCCCGGTTTTGCGCCTTTCCAAAGGCAGAAGTCCATCGGGTCTTCTTTAATATCGCCCGTTTCAATTCTGGCGCCTGCTTCCAAATCTTCAAGCGGTTGGTGGGAAAGTTTACCGTAACCCTTAAACTTTTTGGCACGGTAATAAACATCGCCGCCTGCGGTGTAGGCATAACCCTTATCCATAAGGGCTTTTATTATATCCTGTATCTGCTCAATGTTGTCGGTTGCACGGGGGTTTACGGTGGCTTCCCTTACATTTAAGCCCTTTGCATCTTTCCAAAACTCTGCTATGTACCGCTTTGCAACCTCGGGTACGGTTATGCCCTCCTCGTTTGCGCGGCGGATAAGTTTATCGTCAATATCGGTAAAATTCGAAACATAGTTTACCTTATAACCCCTCCACTCAAGATATCTGCGCAGAACATCAAACACGCAGAGCGGACGGGCATTGCCTATATGAATAAAGTTATATACCGTCGGGCCGCAGGCATAAATTTTAACCTCGCCCGGAGTTATCGGCACAAACTCGTCTTTCTGTCTTGTAAGGGTGTTAAAAATTTTCATTTTGTTTCTCCTTTGGCTGCCTTTATTTTGTTGTTAAGGTCTTTTATCTGTTTTTCAAGTCGGTCAAGTTCCTGCTGAACGGGGTCGGAAATGTGAATTTGGTCAAGCGGCTTTTTCTCTACCCTTTTGCCTGCCTGTTTTACAACCTTTGCGGGAACACCGACAACGGTACTGTCCGCCGGAACATCTTTAAGCACAACGGCACCTGCCGCAATTCGTGCATCGTCACCTACGGTTATAGGTCCTAAAACCTTAGCGCCCGCACTAATCATTACGCGGTTGCCTATGGTTGGGTGGCGCTTGCCGACATCCTTACCCGTACCGCCGAGTGTAACACCCTGATAAAGCAGAACATCGTCACCTATTTCGGCAGTTTCGCCGATTACAATTCCGGTACCGTGGTCAACAACAAACCGTCTGCCTATTGTAGCGCCGGGGTGTATTTCAATTCCGGTTTTTCTTGCCGCTTTTTGCGATATACGGCGAGCGCGGAAGGTGTGACCTTTTATAAACGCCTTATGCGCTTTGCGGTACATTCTTATCGCCTTAAAACCGGGATATAAAAAGTATATTTCGGTTGCGCTTTTTGCCGCAGGGTCACGGTCGAGAAACGCTTTTATATCTTCTTTAAGTTGTGAAAACAAAAACATCCACTCCTAATTATTTTTTGGGGTCTATGTATTCTTTTGCGCCGGCAAGGTAGGTTATACCCGATATTACACATATTACCGCCGTAAACACCAGGAATACCATAATGATTATATCTGCCGCTGCGGTTACCGATTTCGGTATGGAGAATAAATCTTTTGCCGCAAAGAAAGCAAGTATTACCGCCGTGCCTACCATTTGGCTTGCGGTTTTAATTTTGCCGAAAATATTTGCGGCAATAACCTTTCCGCCCGACGATACAACAACAAGCCGTACCGAAGACACCGCAAATTCTCTGAACAGTACCACAAAGGTTACCGCCGTTACTATTGCACAGTAAAGCGGATTATCACGGTAAATACAGATAAATCCCAAATATGCCGCCGTTGTTAACATCTTGTCGGCAAGCGGGTCTAAAAACTTTCCGAAGTCGGTTACAAGGTTATATTTTCTTGCCATTTTACCGTCGGCAAAATCGGTAAGCGATGCCACAATAAACAGTATAAGTGCTAACAAGTAGTGACATCGGAAATCAACAAGAAAGCACACCATAAATATCGGTGTCATAATTATTCTTGCTACTGTCAGTTTATTCGGAGTATTCATATTAGTTCCCCCAGTAAATCATATTCAAGCGTATCGGTTACGCGCACTTTGACATAATCGCCGAAGTTAAGCGCCCTGCCGCTTGTGAAAAATATTTTTCCGTCAATTTCGGGAGCATCCTCTGCCGTTCTTCCGAAATAACATTTTATATAATCGTCAAAGCCCTCAACAATTGTCTCAAAAGCCTTGCTGGTTTTCTTTTCGTTTAGTTCGGCGGATACGGTCATTTGACTTTCCATTATAAGTTCCATGCGGTCAATTTTGGTCTGTTCGTCAATTTGTCCGTCCATTTCCGCCGCGATTGTTCCCTCCTCCGCAGAGTAGGGAAAGCAACCGAGTCTTTCAAACCGCATTTCCTTTACAAACCCGTGCAGTTCGGTGAACTGTTCTTCCGTTTCGCCCGGAAAACCCGTTATAAGTGTTGTGCGAAGTGTTATATCGGGCACGGTTTTTCTTATTTTGTTTATAAGGTCGGTAAGCGATTTTCTGTCGCCTGTGCGGTTCATTTTTTTAAGAATTTCTTTGTTACAGTGTTGAATGGGTATATCCAGATACTTAACAAGTTTCTTTTCGCTTTTTATAAGATTTAAAAGTTCGTCGGTTATTCTTTCGGGATATGTATAAAGCGTTCTTATCCATTTAAGTTTTTCAATTTTGCAAAGTTCGCTTAACAGTTCTACTATTTTGGGGCTTCCGTAAAGGTCGGTACCGTAAGCCGTTGTGTCCTGCGCCACAACTATAAGTTCGGTAACACCCTTTTCGGCTAATTCTTTTGCTTCTGCTACGCAGTCCTCGATTTTGCGGCTTCGCATTCTGCCCCTTATTTGCGGAATGGCACAGTAGGTACAACAGTTGTCGCAACCGTCACCGATTTTCAAGTATGCACTAAACGGCACACCGCCTAAAATTCTTTTGCGGTTTATATCCAAGTCTTCCTTTTTGCCATACTGATTTTTAACGGGTTTCCCCTCTATGGCATCGGTTACTGTTTTGACTATGTTTTTGGTGCCGCCGAGTCCTATACAGACATCGGCTTCGGGTATTTCCTTTGTGACCTCGTCTTTGTACCTTTCGGCAAGACAACCCGTAACGACTACCGCCTTGCATTTGCCCTCGGTTTTATACCGTGCCGCTTCGATTATGTTTTCTATTGCTTCTTTTTTTGCCTCTTCGATAAATCCGCAGGTGTTTACGATTATTGCATCGGCTTCCGCCTCGGCGGCATCAATTTTAAATCCCGCATCGGCAAAGTCTTTTAAAAGCATTTCCCCATCCACCTGATTTTTCGGACAACCGAGCGACACAATACAGATACTGTACATTTTAAAATTCCTCGTATTCAAGTTCCAATTTGTATTCTTTCAGCGCGTCACGCACGGCAGAATAATTAAACCCTCTGCGCATAAGCGCCGCAACCGTTTTTTGTGTGTTTTCTTTTGTGTCGATTTTTGTTTTGTATTTCTTTTCAATTAACGACTTAATCTGGGCAACCTCGTCGGTTTCGGTTTCTTTTAAAACCTCGTTTACTACCGCCGAAGGTACACCCTTTGAAACGATTTTTGCATAAACCTGCCGTTTTGAAAAGTTCTGACTTAAATATTTCTCCGCCAGATTTTCGGCATATCTTTTGTCGTCAACAAGACCTAATTCTTTAAATCTTTCAATAACCTCTGCCGCCGCCGCAGGTGAAATATTTCCGTCAACAATTTTTGCAAACAGGGTTTTCTCGCTTCGGTCGGCACGGTCAAGAAACCAGAGCGCCCGTGATTTTGCACGGACATATTCACTCTTTTTTATGTGTTCCTTTATTTCCGCACCGTCTAACCGACTGCCGACCTTTAAGCCCGACTCGTTTAAATAGTCACGGTCAAGAAAAAACTCTTTTTCGTCCGCCGTAATTTTAAACAAATGCCCCTTTTGCGGTTTTATTTCGGTTATCTTCATCAGTCGTCAACCGCAATATCAATGTTAATCTTTTTGTGCGGTACGCTTTCTGCCTCTATGGGCATTACTACCTCTTCCTGCTTTTCTTCGGCGGGCTTGCCCTTATTGTTCATAAGGGCGGCATACTTTTCACCGATTTTATCGCCGATTTCTTTTGCAAATTCGGGGTTATCGGCAAAAAGTTGTTTTACATTATCTCTGCCCTGACCGAGCCGTGTTTCACCGTAATAGAACCAAGCGCCCGAGCGTTTAAGAATTTCAAACTCAACACCCATATCAACAAGTTCGCCCTCTTTGGAAATTCCCTTGCCGTACATAACATCAAATTCTGCCTCACGGAAAGGCGGCGCAACCTTGTTTTTAACAACACGGGCACGGGTGCGTGAGCCAATCATTTCACTGCCGTTTTTAATGGTTTCGGTCTTTCTTACATCAATCCTTACACTCGCATAGAATTTAAGCGCTCTGCCGCCGGTGGTGGTTTCGGGGTTGCCGTAAATTACACCGATTTTTTCACGAAGTTGGTTGATAAATATTGCACTGCAATTTGATTTTGAAAGCGCACCCGTAAGTTTGCGGAGTGCCTGCGACATAAGGCGTGCCAACTGACC
>JAZLFY010000109.1:0-7515 GCA_045616025.1 Acutalibacteraceae bacterium
AATCGGGTGAGGATATAACCGTTTGTGTAGAGCGGCTTAAACAAAGCACACGCAGATATGCCAAACGGCAACTGACCTGGTTCAGGGCACGAAACGATATAAACTGGGTGTATAAAGATACCGAAGATGTATATAAAAAGACAGACGAAATTTTAAAACAAGCAGGGATTTTATGAACACAAAAAAGGTAATAAAATGGACCGTAATAATAACGGTTGCGGTTTTTGTTCTGCACAGTTTGTATTCATACCTTTACCGTCCTGCCGAAACGGAAG
The DNA here is from genome assembly GCA_045616025.1 of Acutalibacteraceae bacterium. Classification (GTDB taxonomy): domain Bacteria; phylum Bacillota; class Clostridia; order Oscillospirales; family Acutalibacteraceae; genus UBA737. Next base: position 276 of record JAZLFY010000109.1, read on the forward strand.
CGGCAGAGTATTTTGAAACGGTGGACGGTGTTAAGGCAACCGGAATAGTTGTAAGGAACGAAACCTTTGTTACGGGGAATACGGGCGGTGTTCTGCACTTTCGCCTTAAAGACGGCGAAAAGGTTGCAAAGCAGGGCATTGTTGCCGATGTTTACGACAGCGCCGCAACTTCGGTTACGGTAAGCCGACTTGAAGAAATAAACCGAAAAATAAATAATCTTGAACAACTTATGGCATATAACAGTGTGTCGGCTGCCGATTTATCGGTTGCAAATGCAAGGGTAAACGAGTGTTTAGGCACCCTTATAAAAAGCAGTTCGGGCGGTAACCTTTCAAACTGTAAAGCACCCACCGAAGAACTGCTGAGTGCCATCTGCCGCCGCCAGATGATTACGGGCGAGCAGACCGATTTTACGGCGCAACTTGAAGCCCTTAAAGCAGAGCAGGCATCCCTTTCGGCATCGCTTCCTGCGGCATCGGGTACGGTTTATGCCGAAAGTGCGGGTTATTTTCTTTCGAATGTGGACGGATATGAAAATGTTTTGTCAAACAAAGCCCCTGCCGATTTAACACCCAAATTTTTAAGTGAATTAAAGGCAGAGGAGAAAAATGCGGAAGCCATAGGCAAAATAGTTTCCGATTACGAATGGTATATTGCCTGCACGCTCTCCCTTAACGATTCAATGCGGTATAAGGACGGCGACACCCTTACGATTTTAACCTCGGTCAAGGGTGCGGGCGAACTTAAAACGCAGGTTAAGGCAATAAATGTTTCACCCGATTCCGATTCGGCGGTTTTGGTGCTTTCCTGCGGCAGTTTAAGTAAAGAACTTGCAAGTATGCGAAAGGGCAGTTTCACAATAGTCAGTAAATCATACAGCGGTCTTAAAATACCCAAAAAGGCGCTTCGTGTAGTAAACGAGCAGACGGGTGTTTATGTTCAAAGCGGTGCATCGCAAAAATTCACCCCCGTTAATGTGCTTTACACCATGGAAGATTATGTAATCTGCGAACAAAGAAAAACCGAAGAAAACACCCTGCGCCTTTATGACGAGGTTGTTGTAAACCGCAGTAAGTAACATGGTAGTTTTGGGAGGAACGGTTATGGCGGAAAATTCGCCGGTTGAAATATTTGACCGAAACTTTAAAACAATAAAAGAAGAAATTTTTAATGCGGCGGTAAAGTCGGGCAGGAAGGAAAACGGTATTACACTTCTTGCCGCAACCAAAACGCAGGACATCCAAACGGTAAACCACGCCATAAAATCGGGTATTACCGTAATAGGCGAAAACCGTGTTCAGGAATTTTTAAGTAAAAAAGATCTTTATCTGCCCGTCAGAAAAGATTTTATCGGGCATCTGCAAAGCAACAAGGCGAAATTTGTTGTCGGCGAGTGTGAATATATCCATTCGGTTGACAGCGTGCATCTTGCAAAGGAAATTTCAAAGGTTGCAAAGGGCAAAAACACGGTGCAAAAAATACTGCTTGAAGTAAATATCGGCGATGAAGAAAGCAAGTCGGGGTTAACTCCTTCCGAACTGTTTGAAACTGCGGCGCAAATTGCCGAACTTGATAATATTAAGATTTGCGGACTTATGGCAATACCGCCCGTGGCAAGCGGTGAAAATTCAAATGCGGTTTATTTTGATAAAATGTATAAATTGTTTGTTGACAACCGCCTTAAAAATATAGATAATATAGATATGAATATTCTGTCTATGGGTATGTCGGACGATTACGCCTGCGCCGTAAAATGCGGTGCAAATCTTGTGCGAATAGGTACGGCACTTTTCGGCAGAAGAGCATATAAATAATTTTTTAGAAAAGGACGTGTAATTAATGGGACTTTGGGATAACATTAAAAACATTATGACTATTCCGGAAGAAGACGAAATTGAGGAGGAGGTACAAAACGAACCGGTTCCGGTTGAAGAACCGAAAAAGGCGGAATCTCCCCGTATAATCAAATCTAAATCGGTAAATTACGGTAAGGGACAAACCCCCTCACAAATGCAGGTCGTTCTTGTTAAACCCGACCGTTTTGACGATGTTGCATCCATTGCCGACCATTTAAATGCAGGCAAAACCGTTGTACTTAATCTTGAAGATGCTCCGTCGGATGTTTCAAGAAGAATTGTTGACTTTTTAAGCGGCGCGGCTTATGCCAACGGCGGCGATGTTAAAAAGGTTGCTAAAAATACCTTTATGATTACGGCTAAAAATGTCGGTGTTTCGGGCGATTTGTCGCTTGAAGAATTTGACGAAAGCAAACTTTATTTCTAATGGATACGGAACTTTTTTCCGCACGGATAAACGACCTTTATTATCTTTGCCTTAAAACCTCCAAGCCGCAGTTTACGGGGTTTATGGGAATTGATAAGCAGGCACAGGCGGAGAAAATTCTTAAAAATCTCGGCGCAGATTATACCCTTTTCGGCGGTCACGAAAATGCCGAAAGGCGAATACTTGCCGTAACACCGTTTGAAATTAACGAAAGCGCATTTCCGCTTTGCGCCGTCACATTTACCTATAAGTCGGAATACAAACTCACCCACAGAGATTTTTTGGGCGCTTTGATGTCGGTTGGGTTAGAGCGCAGAACGGTGGGCGATATCCTTGTGGGAAGCGGCAAAACGGTTGTCTTTTTAAAACGGGAAATTGCCGATTTCGTAAAATTGCAGATTGGTAAAGTCGGCTCGGTCGGTGTACAAATAAACGACGGCTTTACATATCCGCTGCCCGAATTCGGCGAACTTAAAAGCTTTCGCGGCACGGTGGCTTCAAACCGACTTGACGGTGTCCTATCACTCTTTACGGGCGCTTCGCGTGCTGCTTCCGAAAAACTTATCTTGGACGGACTTGTTACCCTTGGCGGCAGTCAGATTAAAAAGCCCACGGCTTCGGTTAAAAGCGGTGATGTTTTATCGGTTAAAGGCAAGGGCAGATTTATTATTGACAACATCGGCGGACTTTCCAAAAAGGGAAGAATAACGGTGAATTACAGTAAATATGTTTAGGAGGAAACCTATGATTTCCTATATTTTAGCGATAATAGCGGGAGGATTACTTCTCGCCGCCGACCAATACACCAAATATTTGGTTGCAAACAATTTTGTTTTGGGTGGCGATGCCAAAACCCTTATCCCCGGACTTGTTGATATGATTTTTGTCAAAAACGACGGCGGCGCGTGGGGACTTTTGGGCGGCAGAACTTGGCTTTTGCTTTCGCTTACCATAATTATAATGCTTGTTTGTGTTGCGCTTTTGCTTAAAGTTGGCGTAAAAAATAAACTTATGTTTTGGTCAATCGTGCTTATTCTTGCCGGCGGACTGGGTAATATGATTGACCGTATTGTCCGCGGCGGTTATGTTGTCGACTTTTTGCATTTCACATTTTGGAAATCTTTTCCCGTTTTTAATGTTGCCGATTGCGGAATAGTTATCGGTGCGGCATTGCTTTTGCTGTATTTCCTTTTCGGTATGCTTAAAGAAAGCCGCGAAAAGAAAAAGGCGGCAGAGTCGGTTATAACCGAAACCACACAAAACAATGGAAACAACAAGTAATAAATACACCGGTGGCGGCGAGCGTTTAGATGTTTACACTGCCGCCGTTTTGGGCTTTACCCGTTCACACGGTGCCAAACTTATTGAAGACGGCGCGGTGCTTGTAAACGGCGATAAAAAGGCAAAAAATTATAAACTTAAAAGCGGCGATTTAATCGAAATCACCCTACCCGAGCCGCAGGAATACAAGGCAGAGCCCGAAAATATACCGCTTGATATTGTTTATGAAGACAACGACCTTTTGGTAATAAACAAGCCAAAAGGTATGGTTGTTCACCCGGCGGCAGGGAACTACACAGGCACGCTTGTCAATGCCGTACTTTTTCATTGCGGCAATTCACTTTCGGGCATAAACGGTGTTTTGCGCCCCGGTATTCTCCACCGTATAGATAAGGACACAAGCGGACTTTTGCTTGTCGCCAAAAACGATAAAGCGCACGTCTTTTTGTCAAAGCAGATAAAAGAACACAGTTTTACCAGGGAATACGAGGCGGTCGTTTACGGCAACCTTAAAAACGACAGCGGTGTAATCGAAGCACCTATCGGCAGGCATCCAGTAAAACGAAAACAAATGGCGGTAACGGATAAAAATTCCAAATATGCCAAAACAGAATATACCGTGCTTGAACGGTTCGGCGATTTTACCTATGTAAAACTTAAACTTTCTACGGGCAGAACACATCAAATAAGGGTGCATATGGCATATATCGGCCACCCCGTTGCAGGGGATGCCGTTTACGGGCCTAAAAAGGTTATAAAATCGCTTGGCGGTCAGTGTTTACATGCGCGTAAAATCGGGTTTATTCACCCGACAACACAGGAATATATTGAATTTACGGGTGAACTGCCCGAATATTTTAAAAAGTTTTTAACGGAGTGCAGAAAAAGTGGGAATATTTGACGGTTGCCTTTTGGCTTGCGATGTTGACGGAACTCTTATTTCGGACGAAATCTTCCCAAAACGCAATTTTGAGGCAATAGAATATTTTAAAGGCGAGGGCGGAACGGTCTGTCTGTCCACCGGCAGAACGGCGGCGGCACTTTCCCCCATAGTTTCAAGATATAAGGGCATAGGGCCGAGCGTTGTTGCCAACGGCAGTATGATATATAATGTCGAAACAAAGCAGGTGCTTTACCGCAAATGCCTAACAAAAAAGGATAAGGAATTATCGCTTGAAATTTTATCACAGTACCCCGATGCCGGAATAGAAATGCATAACGGCGACAGGGTAATCGTAATCAACCGCACAAGCGAGAGTGACGACCACGAAAATTACGAAAAAATACCCACCGTGTTTTTACCTAAAGAAAGTATTTTCGATTATGACATAGAAAAGATTTTGTTTTTGTTTCCCAATAAAGAGAGGCGCGCAGGGGCTGCATCTTTTGCGCAGGCAAAAAACCCGTCCTGCACACTTGCCTATTCTGCGGCGCTTATATCGGGCAAAAAACGGTATTATCTTGAACAGTTGCCAAAAGACACATCAAAGGCGAAAACACTCCTAAAACTTATTGATATGTTTTCTTTTGATTCAAAAAAAGTTTTTGCAATAGGGGATTATTATAACGACCTTGAAATGATTAAAAGCGCATATATTTCGGCTTGCCCCGATACCTCGCCCGACGAAATAAAGGCGGCGGCAGATTTTGTTGTCGGCAGTCCGCAGGACGGCGCGGTAGCAGATTTTATTGAAATATTAAAAGATAAAATATGATAAGATTTGCAATATGAAACACCGAAAACAGCACAATTTTCGATAAATATTGCAATTTACATACAAAATAAAAATTCTTATAATACAAAGGAGAAACAGAAAAATGGAATTAAACGAAAAAACAATGCTTTTAAAACAAGCCATACAACTTCGTATGGATGTTGTAAAAAGCGTTCATGCGGCAGGCTCCGGTCATGTCGGCGGTTGTCTTTCGTCGGCGGAGGTTATGGCATATCTTTATTTCAAAGAAATGAACATCGACCCGAAAAACCCCGAAAAGCAGGACCGTGACCGTTTTGTTCTTTCAAAAGGCCACTGTGCGCCGGTGCTTTATGCGGCACTTGCCGAAAGGGGATATTTTGATAAATCCGAACTGTTAAATCTTCGTAAAATCGACTCGTTTTTGCAGGGCCACCCCGACAAAAAACACACCCCCGGTGTTGATATGTCGTCGGGCTCGCTCGGTCAGGGTGTTTCCGCCGCTTGCGGTATGGCACTTTCAAGCAAACATTTCGGCACGGGCTTTAATGTTTATGCATTGCTTGGTGACGGTGAACTTGAAGAGGGCGAAGTTTGGGAAGCGGCAATGTTTGCCGGCAATAAAGGTCTTGATAACCTTACCGTTTTTGTTGACTTTAACGGTCTGCAAATTGACGGCACAATAAGGGAGGTCAACTCCGCAGAGCCGATAGACAAAAAATTTGAAGCGTTTAATTTCCATGTAATAAATATAGACGGCAACGACATTGAACAAATTGATGCCGCCGTAAAGGAATCCCATACGGTAAATAAACCCGTTGCAATTATCTGCCACACGGTAAAGGGCAAGGGTGTTTCCTTTATGGAAAATCAGGTTTCGTGGCACGGTAAAGCGCCTAATGACGAAGAATACGAAAAAGCAATGGCAGAACTTAAAACTGCCTATGACAAATTAGGTTAAGGGGGACGGGAAAATGAGTGAAGTTAAAAAAATAGCAACCCGTGCTTCCTACGGTGAAGCACTTGTTGAACTCGGCAAACAGCGTGAAGATTTAATCGTCCTTGATGCCGACCTTGCCGGCGCAACCCAGACGGGCAAATTCAAAGCGGCTTTTCCCGACAGATTTTACGACTGCGGAATTGCCGAACAAAATATGATGAATATTGCGGCAGGTATTGCAAGCACGGGAAAACTTGTTTTTGCAAGTTCCTTTGCAATGTTTGCGGCAGGCAGAGCATACGAACAGGTTAGAAACGGAATTGGTTATCCGCATCTGCATGTTGTAATCGGCGCAACCCACGGCGGTATTTCGGTCGGTGAAGACGGCGCAACCCACCAATGTCTTGAAGACCTTGCGCTTATGCGCACAATTCCCGGTATGACGGTTATCTGTCCTGCCGACGATACCGAAGCCAAAAAGGCGGTTTTCGCCGCCGCAGAAGCAGAAGGTCCGGTATATATCCGCTTCGGCCGTGCGGCAACCCCCGTACTTTTCGGTGAAGATTACGAATTTAAAATCGGCAAATCAAATACACTTAAAGAGGGCAGCGATGTTACGATTATCGCAAACGGTCTGCTTGTAAACGAAGCACTCGAAGCAAGCAAACTTTTAGAAGAAAAAGGCATAAATGCAAGGGTTATCAATATGCACACCGTAAAGCCGCTTGATAAAGAAGCGGTAATTAAGGCGGCAAAGGAAACCGGCGCCATTGTCACCGCCGAAGAACACAGTGTAATCGGTGCGCTCGGCAGTGCGGTAAGCGATACCGTATGTGAAGAATATCCCGTGCCGGTATTAAAAATAGGAATAAACGATGTTTTCGGTCATTCGGGACCGGCAGGCGATTTGCTTAAAGAGTTCGGACTCTCTGCCGAAAATATCGCTCAAACTGCCATAAAAGCAGTTAATATGAAATAAACGGAGTGGAGATTATGAAAAAGTTATTGGCTTTACTTTTGGCATTGTGTCTTGTTTTTGCG
>JAZLFY010000110.1:0-1666 GCA_045616025.1 Acutalibacteraceae bacterium
TCACATTTTTAACCATTTTTAAGGCGGAATTTTTAACCGAGTTAAGTCCCATAGCGGTAGTGTGCTTGCCTATCTTGTTATTTGTTTTCTCCGCCGTCGGGCCTAAAATAAGGTTTCCATCAACGGTGGGAGAAACAAGAATACCCTTTCCGGCTTTTGTGGGGGTAGTGAATACGGTTTTTGAAACGGTTGTTCCGCACTCACGGTCAAGCAACATATATTCGCCCTTTCGAGCTCTTATCTTAAAGGAAAAATCGCCCACCATTTGAGCAATTTCGTCAGAAAAAATGCCTGCCGCATTGATTATATAATGTGTTTTGATTTTTTCCGTAGTGGAAGAAACCGTAAATGTATTGCCGCTTTCGGTTATCTTTTCAACCTCAAAACCGGTTTTAAGTTCAACACCGTTATCCATAGCGTTTCCCATGGCGGCAACGGTAAGTTCATACGGGCATGTAATAGCACCCGTGGGTGCATAAAGCGCACAGGTTGCCTCGTCTGATATATTCGGCTCAAGTTCCCTTAACTGCTCGCCGGTCAGTACGCGAAGTTTTTTAACACCGTTTTTGTTTCCGCGTGCCAAAAGTTCCTTAACGGTTTTCCGGTCCTCGTCTGTAAATCCGATTACCAAAGAGCCGTTTTTAATATATTTAACGCCTAAATCTTTGCAGACTTTTTCGAACATATCAGAGCCCTCAACATTGAGTTTTGCTTTAAGTGTTCCCTCTTTGGCATCAAATCCGGCGTGAACTATTGCCGAATTTGCTTTTGTGGCACCCATTGCAACATCGTTTTCCTTTTCGGCAACGCAAACGGAAATATCGAATTTTGACAGTTCGCGTGCTATCATTGAGCCGACTATTCCGGCGCCGATTATAAGGACATCATACATCAAATCAACCTCTTTTTATTATTTTAAGCATAAAAAAAGGCGCACGAATAAAGTCCAAAAAGACTATATTCGTGCGTCTCCTATTCTCTGCACGAAAATATATTACCACATATTTGATATTTTGTCAACTTTTTAAAAAAATTTTCCTTTATATATATATGTGTGTATTTTTTCAAATGATATCCACCCACTTGAAAAAGTTATTTTTTTGCCGTATTATGTTATTAAACGAAAGGGGAGATTTTTACGGATATACAAAAAATGCTCGGAAGTTTTGATTGCAAGTGCGGTCAAAACCACAACTGCGATATTAAATATGTTTCGGTAAAGGAAAATGCCGTTTTTGATTTACCCGAAATTTTAAAGCCCTTTAACCGTCCGCTTATAGTGGCAGATAAAAACACCTTTAAGGCGGCAGGCGAAAAGGTACTTTCGGTTTTGGGTGAAAAAAACTGCAAAAAATATATTTTTGAGGACGACGGTATTTTAGTTCCCGACGAGAGCGCAATTGCCCGACTTACCGCGCAGGCGGAAAAGGACACCGATATTATTTTGGGTGTCGGCTCGGGGGTTATTCAAGATTTATGCAAATATGTAAGTTTTGAACTTGATCTACCCTACATTATTGTTGCCACCGCCCCGTCAATGGACGGTTATGCCTCAAAGGGTGCGGCAATGATAACGGGCAATATGAAGGTTACATATAACGCCCGTGTACCCTACGCCATTATCGGTGATACCGACATACTCAAAGATGCTCCTATGGAAATGATA
>JAZLFY010000111.1:0-3204 GCA_045616025.1 Acutalibacteraceae bacterium
GAAGAACTGTTCAGCACACCCGAAACATTTATCCGTCTTGATATGTCGGAGTTTATGGAGAAACACTCGGTATCCCGTCTTATCGGTGCGCCTCCCGGATATGTCGGATATGACGAAGCCGGACAACTTACGGAAAAGGTAAGAAGAAAACCGTACAGTGTAATTTTGTTTGACGAAATAGAAAAAGCGCACCCCGAAGTCCTTAATATTCTTCTTCAAATTCTTGATGACGGAAGAATTACCGATGCGCAGGGCAGAACGGTTAATTTTGAAAACACCATAATCGTTATGACCTCAAATGCCGGAAGCGAACGAAATGAAAATCTTTTGGGATTTGGTAAAAGCGAAAGCGAAGGCGCAAAAGATAAGGCACTTAAAGCACTTCGTGAATTTTTACGCCCCGAATTTATTTCCCGTGTTGACGAAATTGTTGTTTTCTATTCGCTTTCGACCGACTCGCTTTCAAAAATTGCAAATCTTTTGTTAAATGAACTGAAAAATTCTTTACTTGATAAGAATATTACTTTGAATTTTGATAAAAAAGTTTGTGATTATGTTGCAAAAAAATGCGAGAACACAAAAACGGGTGCACGTGAAATTCGTAATATTATCCGCCGTGAGATAGAGGATGTAATTGTTGAAAAAATTATTAACGGCGAAGTAAATGAAATTAATCTTTCCCTTAAAGGCGAAGATTTAATTATTAAATAATTTTAAAGGGTGATAGTAATGGAAACTAAAAATGCTTTTTTACTTGCGGGTTATTCTAAGAAAGATATAACCCCCGAAGAATCAGTACCGCTTTACGGACTTGGCAACACCTTAAAGCGAATGAGTGTGGATGTTCGCGACAATATTTATCTTACATGTATTGCACTTACCGATACAGATAATAAAACGGTGTTACTTTATACGGTTGATATTTGCAATGTAAATCTTTGGCGCACTAATAAAATTCGTCACCTTGTGTCAGAAGCGACCGGAGTCGATGAAAATGATGTAATTATCACCGCTACACATAACCATTCAGGTCCCGACCCGCATTTGGATATTGACTGTGTTAACGCTTTTTACGAAAAGTATTTTTCTGCGGCGGTAGAAGCTGCAAAAGACGCACTTGCCGACAGGGTGCCGGCGGCAATGATGATTGGCAGAACTAAGACTGAAAAACTTAACTTTTGCCGTCATTATTATGCCGAAGACGGCGGTGCTGTTTCCGATAACCACGATTCAAGAAAAAGCCCTGATGCTAAAATTATCGGTCACATGACCGAAAGCGACCCGACTTTACATATTATCCGTTTTGTACGAAACGGTGTTACGGGTGAGGTTTTAGGCGAAAAACCGCAGGATAAAAAGGATATTCTTTATATTAACTGGCGTGCTCATGCAACTAAAATTGCCGCCACAAGAAGATATTCGCTATCTGCAGACTATCCCGAAGATATTGTTCGCTTTGTCGAGCATGAAAGTGATTTCCTTTGCGCTTACTATCAGGGTGCGGCAGGTAATGTCAACCCCAACAGCAGAATACTTGAAGAAAAAACAAATAAATATTGCTCTATCTACGGCGCGCAGATCGGCGCATATGTTTTAGATGCTATTAAAGACGAAGTTTTGCACGATGTTCCGCCCGGGAAAATTAAGCATATAAGACGCGATTTTACTTATGATATAAATCACGCAGGCGAAGAAAATATGGAAGCCGTTTACGAAGCACAGCGCATTTGGAAGGAAACAAACAAGTTTTCACTTGTCAGAGAATACTCTATTCAATTCGGTATTTACAGTCCGTTCCATGCTAATGCGATAGCTTCACGCTTTAAAAAAGAAAAGACCGCTACAACGCATTTAAACGCCATTACAATTTCAAATGTAGGTTTGGCATACGCGCCCGGCGAACTTTTTGATATGTTAAGTACCGAAATTAAAGAAAAATCACCCTTTGAGGAAACACTTGTTATGGGATATTCTTGCGAATCGATAGGGTATATCCCGTCAAAAGAAGCATTTGATTACGGTTGCTATGAAGCCGACTGCACAAATGTTTCAAAAGGTACCGGCGAAAAAATTGCAGATGAACTGCTTGATATGTTAAATTGTTTGAAAAACAAGTAAAATTTAAGACCTATTTCAATTGAAATAGGTCTTTTAATTTGTCAAGACAACCGAAAAAGAGAGCAGATACCAAAAGGTATCCACTCTCTATTTGGAGCGGGTGATGGGAATCGAAGACCGAGAAAACCGCATAACAAAGCCATTTCTAAGATTATCAGGTGCCAATTAACATTAGCACCTGACACCATTAATCATTGAAATTTAGGACTTCAAAACTGCTTTTTGTTCCCAATTTGCTCCGATTCAAAAAGCGTAATTTTTCCATAACAAATCGCGAAAAAATATAAAAATTACAATAAATCAGATTTTCCAAGATTACACTTACTGCAAAGCGTTTGCAAATTGTCAAATGTAGTTTCTCCGCCTTTTGACCAAGGTATTATATGGTCTATATGTAAAACAACCGATGGGTCGTCTTTTGCAGGTGAAGCACCGCACATGCAACATTTAAAATTATCCCGTTGCATAACCCGAAAGCGTAATCGATAGTTCACATCCCTTTTTGTTTTGTGATTATTTAATTCTTTTTTAACTAATTGTTTTTGATTTATTTTTGTTTCTTTAATAATGTTTTCAGTCTCTGATTCATCTTTGTTTATCCATTCAATAAATGCTTGCAATGCACCACGCCATCCGCCAAATCTACGAGAATAACTTTGCAGTGAATATTTTGAAATACCGTTTTTAATATCAGTAGTTGTCGGCTGACGACCTAACAAAATCCAAATACGCTCAATTTCTTGTAATAATTCTTCGCTTGAAATATTCATATTAAAATTAACTTCCATTTTTGCCAATTGTAAAACATTATTCCATGTACTATATTTTCTGATTAAAGCTTTAGAATGAAATTTACCGTATTTATTGTATTCAGCCAGTGAAATTGTTCGTTTATTTAATAATTCTGCTACATAGTGTATATCCTTTATCAATTCTTCATCAGTAAAATTATAGGCGAAATTATGCCCTTCTATTTCTAATCCCGATAATACTAATATTTTTTTCCAAGAGCCAAATCTTCTTTGAAGAGTAGAAAAATTATATTTACCATTATCATTATACTCCTTAATTGTAATTGAACTTTTT
>JAZLFY010000112.1:0-3487 GCA_045616025.1 Acutalibacteraceae bacterium
CATCAACCTCCAAAAGAACATTTTGCCCTTTTTCGTTTGCTTCTATTACGGGTGCTTTGGGTGTTCCGTAGTAATTACCGACAAAAATGTTATATTCAAGCAGTTGGTCGTTCTTTATCATACTTTCAAATTCTTCGCGGCTTATAAAGTGATATTTTTCACCCTCAACCTCACCGCTTCGCATCGGTCGTGTTATTGAAGAAATTGAAAAAACAATATTCGGAATTTTTTCAAATACACCATGCATAATGGTATCTTTGCCGCTTCCGGACGGGCCGGAAATAATTATAAGTTTACCTTTATCCATTATTTATTCCCCTTTTTCCGACGGATTATCCTCTTTAATTCGGTTTGCAACTATTTCCGCAGAAAGATAGGTTAAAATAATGTGGTCACTGTCTGTAAAAATAACCGCTTTTGTTTTTCTTCCGTGTGTTGCATCAATTAAGGTTCCGTTATCCTTTGCGTCCTGAATTATTCTTTTAATCGGTGCAGATTCCGGACTGACTACCGCAACCATACGGTCAAGAGATACCATATTGCCGAAACCGATATTAACAAGTCGCATACCGTTCCCCCATTATTCAATATTCTGTATTTGTTCTCTTATCTTTTCTATTTCCGATTTAATATCAACAACTATTCGTGCTATCTGTAAATCCTGCGCTTTTGAGCCGATAGTGTTTGTTTCCCTGTTCATTTCCTGAACGGTAAAATCAAGTTTTCTGCCTATTGCATCGCCGCTTTCGAAAAGTTCTTTAAGGGCTTCTATGTGACTGCGAAGACGTACGGTTTCCTCATTAACGGCAATTTTATCTGCAAATATAGCCGTTTCGGTAAGTATTCTTTGATCATCCACCGTATTATCGCCCAAAAGTTCTTTTATCTTGTCTTCAAGGCGCTTTCTGTAATCTGCTACCGTTTCGGGTGAACGCTCTTCAATAACCGCCACCTGACTTAAAATATAATCGGCACGGGAAATTACATCTGCCTTTAATCTTTCACCCTCGGCCTGACGGGAATTTATAAATGCATCAAGTGCTTCGCTTGCGGTACGGGTTATAAGGGCTTCTATAACCCCGTCTTCAACATCACGGTGTTTTGAAGAAAAAATATCCGAATTACCGACAAGTGCAGATGCCTTAATATCGTCTTTAAGTTTATACTCTTTTGCAAGTGTATGTAATGCCTTAACATAAGCATCGGTATAGGTCTTGTTTATTTCAAGCACAATGGAATTATCCGAAGTATCTTCAACAAAAACGGAAATTTCAACCTTACCGCGTGATATTTTACTTTTTAAAAGTGTTTTCAGTTTTTCTTCCATAAAGGAAAAGGCACGGGGTATGCGGCAGGAATATTCAAAATATCTGTGATTTACCGACTTAATTTCAACGGTAATATCAAAATCTTGTTCGGAAAGTTTTGCCCTGCCGAAACCGGTCATACTTAAAACCGTAACAATCAACTCCCAAAAGGCAATATTATGCCTTATATATTTATTCAATATATTTTAACAAATTTATAGCAAAAAGTCAATTATATTATATAATTATTCACTTGATTTTATATAACAATTCTGTTAATATTTATTATAGTTAAAATCAAGGGAGCGATTTTTGTGGAAAAAGGATATAAAGACCCTAACGATTATAAAGCCGAAAACGACAGCGAAGCCATACAAAAAGCGGTTGACGATGCTGTTTTATCCGGTTGTAACAGAGTTAAAATTCCCACATATAATAAACGAACAAAATCATATATATGGATTATAGAAAACACAATACTTCTGCCCTCTCACATCTGTGTTGAACTTGATAATACACATTTAAAAATGGCGGACGGAGTATTTGTTCAAATGTTCCGCAACAGTTTGGGATTTGAGCAGGAAGGTTGCACCCCTGCCGGACAACAGGAAGATATATCAATTATCGGTTACGGCAAATCCGTTCTTGACGGCGGCAAGCATAACGGTCTTCGTGAAAAGACATCACTTAAAGACGGTATGCCGCACATTTCAAACAACATCACGATTTTTATGCACAATGTCACCAATTTCAAGGTTGACAATTTAACCATACGCGACCAGCGCTGGTGGAGTATGTGTTTTTCTTGGTGCAGTTTCGGTTCAATTTCAAATATATGTTTCGAACTTACCGATTTAACGGTCAGAGAGTCTGTCACCCACCCCTACCGTAATCAGGACGGAATTGATTTAAGGGTTGGCTGCCACGATATACAAATAAGAAATCTTACAGGGCAAACAGGCGATGATGTTGTAGCACTTACGGCACTTGCCATAAGAAAACCGAGTTTTGAGTGTGTTTACCCCTGCGAACATTTAAGTTACGATATTTGGAATGTTTCAATTCAAAACATATCTGCATATAACACACATTGTGCGCTTGTCCGTATTCTTTGTCATAAAGGCAGAAAGATTTATAATATTGACATTGACCACATTACCGACTCAACACCTGATAATCAGGAAATTATAAGAACTGCTTGCTGTGTCAAACTCGGTGAAAACGATTATTGCAGTAAAGACGAATCGATAAAAGGTAAATTAGGCGACCTGCATGATATAAGTATTTCAAATGTATTCTCCAATGCACTTTCGGCGATAGTTCTTAACAGTTCCGCAAAAAACATTATTTGCAGAAATATTTTTGTCGGTAAAAAGGGACATCACGCCGTATCGGTTACAAAACTAAAATTCGGCATTCACAGTGAATTAGACGAGCCATTCAATGTAACGCATTGTCAAAACATTTTAATTGACGGTATAAACTTTAATTCCGAAAGATATGAAACGGGTTCACCCTTCTTCTTTAATGCACTTATAGCCAAGAATTTCAATGTTAAAAATGTTAATTATCCTAAATGCTTTGAACTTGTAAAGGTTAATCGCCTGCAAGCCGAAAGCGAAAAGGTTAATATTGAAAATGTAGTTGCCGAATAAGACAAAAAAATCCCCGAGTTTTTAACTCGGGGATTTTTAACACCCAATTTACTGTAAAAGCAACAAACTGAACACCAAAGTAAAGAGTGCAACGGTTTCGATAATACCGATAACTATAAAGTAGTTTGCGGTACCTTTACCCGTTTCACCAAGCGCATCTGCCGAAGCGGCGGCAACTTTACCCTGGAAGAGTGCCGAAAGACCGATTGCAAGTCCGGCAAAAATTCCGATAAACATTGCAAGTGTTGCGGAAGCGGTTTTTGCTTCAAAAGCACTTCTGATGAAGTTCATAAGCAAGAAGCCATAAATTGTCTGTGTAAGCGGAGCACCTGAAAATGCGACCATAATAAATGATGCAGGTTTACCGTTTGCATAACATTTTTTCCAAGCACCTACCGATGCCATCGCAGCATATCCGGCACCGAAAGCCGAACCGATTGCCGAAAGACCTAATGCACAAGCCATACCAATATACTGAATACCCATAATATCCTCCTATGATTATATTATTTTTTTATTTCTTTT
>JAZLFY010000113.1:0-1573 GCA_045616025.1 Acutalibacteraceae bacterium
GTATATTAGGTCAGGTGGGTGCCAAAAAACTTGACTATATCTTTATGGACGAAACATCTTTTGAATATCTGGTAGGGCAGGAAATCTTTGTCGATTTAAGGGAGTTTTTGACAGAAGAAGAACTTGAAAAGTATAAAGATGTTTTGATATACGCCCAAGAAGAAAACAGTGATGAGATGTTTCCGTCTGCTTTAAATATTACCGATATCGCTTTTTCAAAAAAGTATATAACGAGTAAAAATAAGGTTGTTTATATGGGCTTTACTTATTCTTCCGATAATAAGCATAAGGCCGTCAGCCACGATTTTTTAGATTATATTTTAGAAGTTAAATAATAAAAATGCCGATTGATTAGTTTCAGTCGGCATTTTTTCTACTTTTTACTTGACAATATACATACAAACAAGTTATTATATAATAAATATATATATTGGGTATATATATCTTAATTTCGGTCAATAATTCGGGTAGTGCAGTCCCGAATTTACATAAAAAATTAATGGAGGAAATAATTTTAATGCACGAAAAACAGACATCGAACGGCAAAAGAACTTCTAAAAACACAAAACCCGTATCTTCTAAAAAAGCCGTTCAAAATGTTGTAAGCGGTAATCCGCTTGCAAAAAGAAATACGGCAGCCAAAAGAAGTAAAAAACCTTTTGAATCCACTAAACCTCAAAAACGCCAAACCCGTACTTCAAAAACACAAAACAAACCAAATAAAAACCCCGTCAGAATAATACCGCTCGGCGGCCTTGGTGAAATAGGTAAAAATATCACACTTTACGAATATGGCGGCGAAATGATTTTGGTCGATTGCGGTATGACATTCCCGGACGAAGAAACTCCCGGTGTTGATACCATAATTCCCGATTTTACCTATGTGATTGAAAACAAGGATAAAATCAAGGGACTTTTCGTAACCCACGGTCACGAAGACCATATCGGAGGAATACCGTATCTTCTTAAAGATTTTAATGTTCCTATTTTTGCAACAAGATTAACTATCGGACTGATAGAAGGTAAACTTAAAGAACATAAACTTTTAAACGAAGCAAAATTAAATGTTGTTAACCCCGGCGATGTTATAAACACCGGCAAATTTAAAGTTGAGTTTATTCATGTTAACCACTCAATTCCCGATGCAGTCGGTTTTGCAATAACCTGCGGTGCTGGAACGGTTGTTCAAACGGGCGACTTTAAAATTGATACCACACCTATTGACGATTATGTAATTGACATTGCAAGATTTGCCGAACTCGGTAAATCGGGTGTGCTTGCTCTTTTGTCCGATTCAACAAATGTTGAACGCCCGGGATATACGGCAACAGAGCGTTTGGTGGGTGAATCTTTTTCAACACTTTTCAAAAAGGCGGAAGGACACAGAATTATAGTTGCAACATTTTCGTCAAATATCCACCGTATTCAGCAAATCATTACCGAAGCCGCGCGCTGCAAAAGAAAGGTTGCCGTTTCGGGAAGAAGTATGATAAATGTTGTTAATGTTGCGGAGGAACTCGGTTACTTAACGGTACCGAAAAATGTTCTTGTGGATATTGAAACCATAAAGAAC
>JAZLFY010000114.1:0-1349 GCA_045616025.1 Acutalibacteraceae bacterium
GTTAAACCACAGCAATTCGGTTCCTGCATTGATAAGTTTGAGTGCCGCCCAGATAATCGCTCCGACAATAGCACCTAAAATAAATGACATTGTGCCGAAAAGTAATACGGTTTTTGCTTTTTTCATAATTCATATCTCCATAAAAATTATTTGTTGCGAATTTTTCATAAACTTCCCTCATTTATGCCTTTGGCAAACTCCACTTATACCGTGCCGCAAGAAAACGCAAAACGGCAACAGTCAGTCCTCCGGCAATTAAAGCGATTGTTTGGTTATATCCCCATATAATCACGGTAAGCGTTGCACCGATAATAGACGCGCAGGCATAAAAATGCCGAACAAAAATATACGGTTTTTCGCCTGCAAACAAATCTCTTAACACGCCGCCTGCAACACCGGTTGCAACACCGACAAAAATCGCCAAAAATCTGTTGCCCGACTGCATACCCGTTTTTGTACCTATTACGGTAAATACGGCAAGTCCTATTGTATCCATTGTAAGCAGAATTAAATTGTCTTTGTTTTGAACAAATTTCCGAATTTTCGGTATAAAAACAATAATTGATACCAAAAGTGCCGTCAATGCGTAATACGGCTCTTTAAAAGCAATCGGAGGGGTTATTCCAAGCAGAACATCCCTGATTACACCACCGCCTACGGCGGTAGTAAGTCCTAAAATGGCGACACCCAAAATATCCATTTTCTTTTCAATCGCCAAATTAGCGCCCGAAATAGCAAAAGCAACAGTACCGATTAATTCAAATATCAAGGTCACTTCCATATTTCTCACCCGCATTTTACAGTTTTATATATAATATCATATTATAAATTTAAAATCAATAACAAAAGGAGTTCAAAAATAAAAAACAACTATACCATACTTACGGCAGGCAAGTTTAAACTTGTTATCGCTTGAAATATCTACCTTTTTCTTGGCAAGATAATCTCTTGCTTCGTAACTGCGCGCATAGAATTTGACTCCCGTTTCTCTTGAAATTGAACGGGGTGTCAAATGCATACCGTCTATAATCTCGCTTAAATCGTCTGCTGACAATGTTACATGGCGACCTTTAATACCGTCAAGTAACTCCTGTGCCCATTGGGTACGGTCTAATTTGACATAATCGGATATTTCTTTTGCCGCACGGTTAAGATATTCGTTTGCGCCATCGGTGTTGAATTTGTTATATTCCGTTACCGCTTTTTTAAGCAAATCGGTTACGGTGTCAACATCGGCACGACTACGGTATTTACGGATAAGCACCTCGGCATACCGTTTCGGGTTGTACCGTAAAAACTGTTCGGGTGTGCCGAAAGAAAAAACAGACTTGTTTAAGTCTGTTCCGTTT
>JAZLFY010000115.1:0-3911 GCA_045616025.1 Acutalibacteraceae bacterium
AAAACAAAAGACGGGGTATTTTTAATTGACAGCGGTCTTGATAAGGATACCGGCAAAAAAGTTTTAAGGATACTTAATGAAAACGGACTTGAACTTAAAGCAATTATAAACACCCACTCCCACGCCGACCACATAGGCGGCAACCGTTATTTGCAGGAAAAGACGGGTTGCAAAATTTATGCAAACGGAATTGAAAGCGCATTTTCAAATTATCCTGTTCTTGAAGCAATGTGTCTGCACGGCGGAAAGCCGTATAAAGATATAACGGTTAAATTCCTTAAAGCGCAGGAAAGCAGTGTTTCTTTGCTTGAAAGCAATGTTTTGCCGGACAATTTCAAGATTTTGGAACTTTACGGACACAGTCCGCAAATGGCGGGAATTATAACACCCGACGGCACGGCATACATAGGCGACAGCGTTATGTCAAAAAACACACTTTCAAAACATAAGGTTTCTTATCAGTATGATATTAAAAAGGCAGTAGAAACCCTTGAATATTTAAAAACCGTTAATGCAAAACGGTTTGTACCCGCCCATGCCGATGCTTGCACCGACATTAAACCGCTTGCCGATTATAATATCAGTGTTATAAACGAAATTAAAGACAAGGTTACAGAACTTTTAAGTACACCTAAAACCTTTGAAAAATTGCTTAAAGATGTTTGTGATTTTTATGCTGTTTTGCTTGACCCCGTGCAGTTTGCACTTATCGGCAGTACAGTTAGGGCATATATAACCTGCCTTTACGAAGAAAATAAAATTACCTTTGAAATTAAAGACAACGAGATGTTATGGAAAAAGATTTTATAAAAAGAATTTTAAAAGATACCTTTCCCGTACTTGCAGGATATTTTGTTTTGGGTGTCGGGTTTGGTATTATAATGCGGCTTAACGGCTACGGTGTTTTATGGACGGCGGCAATGAGTTTGTTTATATATGCCGGCTCGATGCAGTATGCCGCAGTAGGACTGATAACCGGCGGCGCATCCTTTTTAACCTTTGCCGTTACCACCCTTGCGGTAAATGCCCGGCATCTGTTTTACGGTATTTCAATGATAGATAAGTACAAAAATGCAAGGGGTTATAAACCATACCTTATCTTTGCGCTTACCGACGAAACCTATTCGCTTGTAAGCGACGGCAGTAAGGGTATAAAATACGATTTTTTTGTATCACTTTTTGACCATTTTTATTGGGTTATGTCGGGAATTATCGGCTCGCTTATAGGTAATGTAATAAAGTTTAATACCGCAGGGGTTGAATTTTCCCTGACGGCGCTTTTCGTTACCGTTTTTACCGATTGGTGGATAAGCGGCAAAGACCGTGTTTCTGCCGTTTGCGGTGTTGTTTCCACCGTTTTGTGCCGACTTATATTCGGCAAAGAGAACTTTTTAATTCCCTCAATGGTTTTAATATTTGTTTTACTGATAATTAAAATGAAAAGGGAGGATAAATATGCCAAACGGTAAACTTATTGCGGCAATAGCCGTTATGGCGGTAATTACCGCCCTTTTAAGATTTCTGCCCTTTTTAATTTTCAAAAACCGGAAAACACCACGCCTTATTTCCTATATGGGCGATGTGTTGCCCTTTGCAATAATGGGTATGTTGGTGGTTTACTGCCTGAAAGATTTAACCTTTACTTCTTCTTCCGGTTTTATGCCGGCAATTATTGCCTGCGCAGTTGTGGTAATAAGTTACATTTTAAAGAAAAACACCATTTTAAGCATAGTCGGCGGCACGGTTGCATATATGTTGCTTATCCAGTTCGTTTTCCCCGTTTGATTGACAAAGCGAACAGACTGTGATAAAATAAATATGTATGCGAACTTATTTCTAATTGCGGAGGAAATAAATGAAAATAAATAAAGATATAAACGAAGAACCGCTTAAAGAGGTCGGCTTTGTTATTGACGAAAATTTTGACGAGGACGAGGTAACACCCGAAGAAACCGTCGAAAATACAGAAGCAGCGGAAACAGAAACCGAAAAAGCGGCGGAAGAAACGGCAACCGAAGAAACAAAAACGGAAGAAACCGATATCCCCGAACTTAAATATGACGACGAGGAAGAAACCGATATTGAGGCGGGGCTTGATTTTGAAGAAGAGCCGAAACCTTTCCCGTATAAGCGCATTATTATACCCGTTTGTATTGTTTTGGCGGTGCTTCTTATCTGCGGCGGTGTGTTCA
The DNA here is from genome assembly GCA_045616025.1 of Acutalibacteraceae bacterium. GTDB lineage: Bacteria > Bacillota > Clostridia > Oscillospirales > Acutalibacteraceae > UBA737. The sequence continues at coordinate 2,193 of JAZLFY010000115.1, forward strand.
CTTTTTTTGCGGAAAGTTGGAGAAACGGCGACACACCCATGCCCACCTTTATTGCCAAAACGGGAATTTTTCAGGGTGACGATTTCAAGTTCTTTGACGGCATTTCGGTAAACAAGATAAGCATTGCCGGAATGACCTTTGATAAGGCACAGAAAACACTTGAAAAGGATGCGGCAAAGCATAAACAGAATTATGAAATTACCGTAAAATATCTTGATAAACAAATCACCTTTTCAAACAACGATATAAAATACACCCTTAATTCAACCAAAACCCTGCGTGAAGCAAAAGAATATTGCGTAAGCGTTATGTGGGGGCAAGCCAAAAAACAGAAAAAGAATTACACCTGCGGAATTGCTGTAGCAGAGGAGTCGATTAATTCAATTCTCGACCGCAGCGGCGAGGCGCTTGACAAACCTGCCGTAAATGCTTCATATACCGTAAACGGCGGTAAATTTTCGATTACCAACGAAGAAAACGGATATAATGTAAACCGTGAACTTTTAAAGGAAAAACTTGAAAAATTCTTTAAATCGGGTGATGCAAAAATCACCATTGATGCAGATGTAACGGTTGTTGAAGCGCAGGTAAAGAGCACCGATATTGACGGTAAAATTTCTCTGCTTGCCGAATACAGTACAACCTCAACCAATACCGCAAACGGCAACTCGAATATGGCAAAGGCAATGTCAATGTGTAACGGCTCGGTAATTAACCCCGGCGCCACATGGTCGTTTAACGAGCGTACCGGCAACAGCACGCTTGCCAAAAACGGTTGGAAATCTGCCGGTGCATATTCGGGCGGCAGGGTTGTTCAGGAAATAGGCGGCGGTATCTGTCAGGCAAGCAGTACCATATACAATGCCGCACTTCTTGCAGGACTTGATGTTGCCGAAAGGTATAATCACACATGGGCTTCCGATTATGTAAAGGCAGGACTTGATGCAACAATTAACTATCCGTCTGCCGATTTAAAACTTAAAAATTCAGGCAGTTTGCCGGTTTACTTTGTCTGCACAATGTCGGGCACAACACTTAACTGTAAGGTTTACGGTTGCAAATCTGCCGACTGGGATAAAATCACCCTTTCAACAAGAGAAACAAAACGCGTGGAAGGGGACTATTTCTCGGTATCGGCAACAAGAACATTTTTAAAGGGCGGCAATGCAGTTAAAACCGAAAATCTGCCATCCTCAAAATACAGTTTGAAACCGAAGACTTCGGGCGGTACAACACCTACTCCTACACCCACACCGACTCCCGAACCTACTACTCCGACCGAGCCGACCACTCCACCCGAACCGACCACTCCACCCGAACCGACCACTCCGACCGAGCCTGAACCGACACCGGCTCCTACACCGGAACCGACAACATAATAAAAAAGCCGCCCTGAGGGTGCTTTTTTAAGTAATAAGTAATAGGTAATAGGTAATAAGTAAGGTGCCTACGGCGCTGTTTATTACGGGGCGATGTGGGCATCGTCCCCTACAATATATCAATATAAATTAACAGCACTATCTGACGCCTCCCCAAAGCCTCACGGGGAGGTGCCGAGGAACGAGGCAGAGGGGTATTCTTTATTATGTGCTGACGGAAGAATTGGTCAATTTATTGGCATAGCAGAATTTATTATACCCCACCACCGCAAGCGGTCCCCCTCCTAACAGGAGCCCGTCCCCTTTGTCGCTTTGCGACATTTCCCCACACTGTGGGGAA
>JAZLFY010000116.1:0-1936 GCA_045616025.1 Acutalibacteraceae bacterium
CGATTTGGTTTCAACAAGCGAAAAAACAAGAATAATCACTTCCGCATCAACCCGTGTTGAAAACTCGGGCGGAAATGTTTATACGGCAAAATGCGGTATGTTTATGAATATAGGCGAAATTGAACTTACCGTTTTATGCAGTTACGGTGATGAAAATGATGAAAATGACCGTTCTGCTGTTGCAATGGCGAAGATAGGCAATAAAAAGTTTTTACTTACGGGGGATGCGGGAAACAGTACCGAAAACCGCTTAATGAAAGAAGGATTTTTGCTTGACTGTGATGTTTTAAAGGTCGGTCACCACGGCAGCAGTTCTTCAACCTCTAAAAGCTTTTTAAAGGCGACAACACCGCAGTATGCGGCAATTTCCTGCGGAAAGAATAATCAATATTCGCATCCGCACACTGAAACACTTAACCGGCTTAAAAATGAAAAAATAAAGGTTTTCAGAACTGATTTAAACGGTGATATAACCTTTACGGTTGAAGACAATAACATAACCGTTCAAACAGAAAAATAGCGAGGATAAAAAATATCCTCGCTGTTTTTATTATATTATTTAATCTTTATAACCCGTTGCAACTAGTCCGGTTATAACGTTGTCAACGCCTTTTTTAATGAATTTCTGGGTTATTTCAATCTTTAATCTTCCGTCTTCCGCAAATGAAAATGTCGCTTGGTATCTTGAACTGTAATCACTTGTTCTGTATGTCTGGGTGAATTTGCCCGTTTGAACATTATAGAAAGTATCAAGTCTTTCAAGTTGGTCGGCAGGAACGGTTATTTCTTCTTTTCCGCTTTCGTATGCCTGTAAATAAATCTTGTCGGCAGTTTGTTTTACAAAAATTTTCCAATCACTTATAGGATTGTTGTCTTTTGTACCGGTTGCCGAATAAGTGCCGAGTATTTCCGCCTTTGTCGGAATAGGGGTTTTTGAGGTATATGAGGAAGAAGTCGGAGTCGAGGAAGAATAATCATAATAATTATGGTTGCTTGTTTTGCATCCGCAAAGGGAAACGGCAATTACCGATATTATTATAAAACAAATTGTTTTTTTCATTTTTGCACCTCTTTAAATATTCTTTAAAAGCCGAAGCAGGGTTGCTTCGGCTTTATTAAATCAGCAAAACTGTTTAATCTTTCTTGCAATATATCTTTTGCATTTTTTCTTTTTTGCACAAAGCGAATCTTTATCCGAAAGATAAATATAGGCAACATAAGCCGCCGCTGCAAGAATAAAAAGAATAATTACGGTATAAAATATTTTCTTTTTCATAATAAAATCCCCTTGTAAGAGAAATATTTATACGGTAATTATATCCTATATGTATCACCTTGTCAAGTTATAATAACAAAATATTGTTGGTTTTATCTATGTTTAAATCGCCCCCTTTTAGGTAATAATTTTATTAAGAATTATCGGAGGTGGCTGTTATTTATTCGGGAAAGGTTGAAATTTGCGGAGTTGACACCGCAAAATTACCGCTTCTTAAAGAAAAGGAAAAAACAGAATTGCTTAAAAGGGTAAGAAAGGGTGATGACTCGGCAAGAGATTTGCTTATAAACGGAAATTTGCGGCTTGTTTTAAGTGTTGTTAAAAGGTTTCAAAACAGGGGAGAAAATCCCGACGACTTGTTTCAGGTAGGCTGCATAGGACTTATTAAGTCAATAGATAATTTTGACATCAATCAAAATGTTAAGTTTTCAACCTATGCCGTCCCGATGATTATAGGCGAAATAAGACGGTATTTAAGGGATAACAATTCCGTAAGGGTAAGCCGTTCAATAAAAGATACCGCCTATCACGCAATGCAGGTGAAAGAAAAGATAATGACCGAGCAACAGCGTGAACCCACTGCAACCGAAATCGCAAAGGAATTGGGTATTGCAAGGGAAGATGTTGTAATGGCGCTTGAAAGCATTGTCGAGCCGGTTT
>JAZLFY010000117.1:0-6458 GCA_045616025.1 Acutalibacteraceae bacterium
AAGCAAATAAAAGGGGTATTACCGTTTGTAATGCCGGCACCTATTCAACCGATGCGGTAGCACAGCAGACCTTTGCTTATATTCTGCATTTTTTAAGCCGTGTTGCCGATTATGACGGTTTGGTAAAATCGGGCAAATGGGAGAATTCCCCCGTTTTTTCGATTATTGACCTTACAACCGACGAACTGAAAGACAAAACACTCGGCATTATAGGATACGGCAGTATCGGAAAAAGGGTTGCGGATATTGCACTTGCATTTAATATGAAAGTTCTGGTATTTAACCGAAGCAAAAAGCAGGACGAAAGGGTTAATTTTGCAGACCTTGATTATCTGCTTGAAAATTCCGATATTGTCTCGGTACATTGTCCGCTTAATGAACAAAGCGCCGATATGTTCTGCAAAGAAACCTTCCGAAAAATGAAAGACGGCGCATACTTTATCAACACGGCGCGCGGCGGAATTGTGGTTGAAGAAGATTTAAAAGATGCGCTTAACAACGGTAAACTGTCGGGTGCGGCGGTAGATGTTTTAAGAAAAGAGCCGATGGATAAAAACTGTCCGTTAAAGCAGGCAAAAAACATTGTAATTACTCCGCACACATCCTGGGCACCGCAAAGCACCCGAAAAAGACTTTTTGATATTGTTTATAACAATCTTGATTTGTTTTTAAAGGGTACGCCGCAAAATGTAGTTTCGCGGTAAATTTAATAAGAATAATATTATTAAACAACCGTAAGGTTTTTTATCCTTACGGTTGTTTTGTTTTTTTAATTTAATTTATTTAACTCGATTTGAATTGCACTTATAGGAAGTCCCCTGCCGGTAGTTCCTGCAACTTCTTTGTTTGAAACATAATCCTGCCAACCAAGTCCCTTAACACAAACACGGTAGCGCAGTTCGTAATTTGCGGCATTTTCACCGCTTAAATACATAGTTATTGCTTCAACACTTTTTGCCATACCGGTAGTGCCGGCAATGTTTCCGCCTGTAACATAGTTCTGCCAACCGATGTCGGAAACATGAGCATTGTAGTTAATAGTGATACCCTTTGAGTTCGGGAAATTAACGATAAACGCCTCAACAAGATGTTCTCCACCCGTACCGTTCATTACACCCGAGCCGACTTCACTTGTCCAACCGATGTCGGAAAGGTGAACGGTGTATGAGAAATTATCCTCTATGCAGGACGGTGAGGAGTCTTCAATCTGATACTCGCCAACCTTACAAATTCTTACCTGTAAACCGGTCATAGGTAAGTTCATACCCGTACTTCCCGCTTCTTCACCGTTTTTCGCCCAGCCGAGCCAACCGTGGCCTTTAACATACGCTCTGTAATAGATGTTATACTGTGAACTGTCTGCACCCGTAAGACGAATTTTTATTGCTTCAATTTTCTTGCACTGTCCCGTGGTGCCTGCCATATTTCCGTTTGAAACATAGTTTTGCCAGCCAATATCGGAAACATGTGCGCAATATTCAATACCGAGATTTTTATTCGACCTTAAAGATACGGCAATTGCTTCAACCTGATGTGAATTATCGGCAAGTCCGCTTGTTTGACCGATTGTTACATTATCCATCCAACCGACATCGGAAACATGAGAATTATATAAAAGTTCATAGTCAAGTGCCGACGGTGTCGGGTCGTTATCGGGCAAATCACCCTTATTGCAAAATGCAATCATAATTGCCGAAATCGGTCTGCCAATATCTATACTGCCCGCAATTTCACCGCTTTTTGCCCAGTCAAGCCAACCGGCATTTTCAATGCAAACTCTGTAACAAATATCAAATTTATTTTTATCGTTCCCTGCAAATTCCATTGATATTGCTTCGATTTTGCGGTTATTGTCGGTAGTTCCGCAAATCATACCGTTTGTGGAAGTATCGGTCCAACCGCCGCCAATATATGCGCGGCTTAAAATTTTAAGGTGATATTCACTTGCAAACTGAACGGTATAGGATGTTATTGCGGCGGAGCCGCCGTAACCCCACCCTTGACCTGCATAGGCATAATCGGTAGTGCCCATATTGGCAATATTAATATTGTAATTTAATGTGCAACCGATAAAATGCTGACTGCCGTCATATCTTTGGAATTCGCCCGATTTGCAGAACTGCATTTCAATAGCGCTTATAAACAGTCCGTTTCCGTAACTTCCGGCATAGCACCCGTTATTGGTCCAACCAAGCCATCCTCTGTCTTTAACAAAAACTCTGTACCAAATCTCATATTTATAACTGTCCTTGCCGACAAGGTCAAAACTGACACACTCAACGGGTTTACCCGAGCCGGATAGTCCGACGGTCTGACCGCTTACTGCATCAGATGTCCAACCAAGTCCGCTTACATAAGCCGCGCCGTTAAGTCTTACATCATCGGAAGTTTCAAGTCTTACGGTAAAGCCCTCGCTGAAATGAATATTATCGGCATAACCGTTAGGACCTTCTTTGGTAAAGGGAGTCCAGCCTATTCCGTTTATACTGTTTCTGTATGAAAATGATGTTGAGGTGCTTAAATATGCATTTTCTCTATTTGGAGTGCAGGAATTTTTGGTGCAGAACGATACCTGCATTGCCGTTATAGGCAAGTTATAGCCGACAGTTCCGGCATATTCGCCGTTTTTCGCCCAACCAAGCCATCCGAGTGTCGGCACATAAACATGATACCATATATCATAATACTTGGCATTTTCACCCTCACAGGTAATATAAAGTGCCTGAATTGATTTGGCTTCTCCCACCGTTCCGGCAAAATTACTGTTTGAAACTTCACTCATCCAGCCTATATCGGTGGTATGAACGGCATAGTTGATATTTACACCCTGCGGAGTATTAATGTTTATCATTAATGCTTCAATCTGATGTACTCCGTCACCGGCCTGTTCGCCCATAGGTACCGAATTCATCCAACCGACATCTGCCGCATGTACCTTTACTGTATTACTTTCGGTATTGGTGTAAACCGCATCTGCATAAACAGGTATCTCAAGTACGGCAGCCGAATATGCATTATTCTTATAGAATTTTGCAAGCCCTGCCGCTTTGCCCTTTGCATCCCCTATAAATGTTGCATACTGATGATACAACCTATCGGGATTCAAAAGATTAAAGTCCATATAGAAAAAAGTGTACTGCCCTGCGGTTATGTAGTTGTTTCCGCACCATCTTGCACCACCGATAATTGATTTTTCAATAGTGTCCCAACCTTCTGCCTTTGCACGCATAAGTCCGCCGTGAACGGGATTTGAATCGACCGCACCGATATTATAGAAATTATAATATCCCGTTAAATCTTCGGGGCACTGGTCACAGTGGTGAGAGCCGCAAATAAGTTGGTTGTTCTGTCCCCACGAGCCCTGCTCCTGAATAATGGTTGCGGCAAGTACCGAAGAACTGACACCCGACTGACGAGATGCCTCCAAAAGAGCATTTATGTGAGTGTCATCATTCATAAATGTATTGTTTACAACCTGCGAAAGCACCTCACGCGTTTCCTGACTTTCGGTGCGTGTCTGCGGCATAAACATAAATATATCGGTAGAATTAAGGAAGTTTTCGGGAGAAAGATAATACTTTAACTCACTTTCGTTTGCCGAAACGCCGGAGGAATTAATTTTATATCCTTTTTCAAGTGCTACCGCCTCGTCAAGTGAAATGGACAGTTTTTTCGGTACAAACTGCCAATTCGGATACTGCGCATGTAAAACACGAAGCGAATCACGGTAACTTGTAGGAAATTCGTTTATTACACTGTCAAAATCCGTATCAATAACCTGAGGTTGCGGATCATCATTTTTATATTCCGTAACCCTTATAAATTCCGAACTCATATAACCGGTTGTACCGTTATGATTAATATTGTACCAACCGCCGCTTTGTCCTAATATATCAACATATACATAACTTAAAGATGTTACAATGTCGTATGATGTTCCGGGACCCGTTCTGACACGAACATCAGAGCCGTCAACATATCCCTTTACGGGTGTTGCCGCCGATGTAAGTGCAGACAGCGGAATTATACAAACAATAAGCGAAAGAGCCAACAAAACAGATAATACTTTTTTCAATTTTTTTACCCCCTTAAAAGGTACTCTTTTCCTAACATAATTATAGCATAAAAAATATGACTTATCAAGCATTGCGCCTAAAAAGTCATAATTTGTTAAAAATTATTTTAAACTGTCGTAATAATTCTTCATTAGCTTTGCATCTTCTGCCTGCGTTCCTGCCGATTCGCAGATAAATGTGACATCTGTACTCCGTTCGATTACGGTTTCAATTACCGGCTCAAAATCAGGGCCGAAAACCGTATCTTCAAAGGTTAAATGCCGCTTTTCGCCGCCCGTTGTGTACTCGATTTTTGAAAAATGGGAGTGGAAATTTCTGCCGCGTTCGGTACCCAAAGCATTTTCTATATTCTCAAAGACCGATATAACATCTTCTTTTGTTTTAAGTGCGCCCAAATCGCGCGCGTTAAGGTGACCGAAATCAATGCAGGGAATAAGCCGTTCGTCAATTTTGCAAAGTTCAAGCACTTCGTAAAGTGTGCCTAACTGATTTACCTTGCCCATGGTTTCGGGGCAGATATGTATATGCCCTAAATTTTCACACTCAAGCGCCGCAAGGGATAATTTCATTGTGTCCTTTGCAAGACGAAGTGCCTCCTCGCGTGAAATTTTACCGCAAGAGCCGGTATGAACAACTATTCTGTCGCCGCCCATTGCATTTACCGCCCGTGCGGAAGAAAGAATATAATTGACCGAATTAAGCCGCTTTTCTTCTTCTGTTGACGACATAGATATATAATAAGGTGCGTGAAGCGACAGACGAATACCTTTTTCTTTTGCCTTTTCGCCTAAAAGTTTCGCCTTTTCTTCACCTATATTTACTCCCCTGCCGCATTGATATTCAAAGGCATTAAGCCCCATTTTTTCAACATATTCGGGAATGTCAAGACTGCCCTTATACCCCATTGTTTTAAAACTTTCGGGGGTACCTGCCGGACCGAATAAACAAGCCATATTCACACCTGCGTTTTCTTGTATTTATGAATTTTGTATATTGCTTTTTCAAGCGTTCTTTTAATTTTAAACCCAAACGAACTTTCAAGTTTTATGGGGGTTAAAAGCACCGTTTTAAGCCCTACGGCATTGCCGCCTAATAAATCGGTGAAAATCTGGTCGCCGACTATTGCGACATTTTTGCGTTTAAGCCCTAATTTTTTTGCACCCTTTAAAAATCCGTTCGGCAGGGGTTTAAGCCCCATACTTATAAAGTCAAGCCCGAGCCGTTTTGCAAACGGTTCAACACGAAACTGTCTTGAATTTGAAAGGACAAGTAATTTTATGCCGCTATCCTGCATTTTTTCTATCCAGTCGGTAAGACCCTCAACAAGTTTTGTGCCGTGGTGGGTGGACATTGTGTTGTCAACATCAAGAAGCAACCCCGAAATATTGTACTTTTTAAGCAGTTCGGGCGTAATTTCGGTTATTCTGTCAAGTTTAATATCGGGTACAAACAGCATAAAAATTCTCCTTTCACAAAAATTTAAGGCGGCCTGCGGCCGCCTTTTTCCGGACAAAATGAATTAGCGGAACTTTCTCTTTCGAGCGGCTTCCGACTTCTTTTTGCGTTTAACAGAGGGCTTTTCATAATGCTCTCTCTTGCGAACTTCCTGAATAACACCGTCTTTTGCGGTTTGACGCTTAAAACGACGAAGAGCATTATCAAGAGATTCGTTTTCTTTTACTTTTACCTGACTCATTTAAATTCCCTCCCTCCGCATAAGTGCAGGGGTTATACTATGAAAATTATTATACATTATAATGCCTTAATCTGTCAAGTTTTTTCTTTTAATTCGATAATTTTTTATATGTTCAAAAAAATTTAACTTTTTATTCTAATTTCCGCCAAATATTTCATTATAATTAAAAGTATCAAAACAAAAGGACTGATTTACTTGTACATCATTAAAAATGCGCTTCGTTGCATATCCCGTGCAAAGGGCAGAAACATTTTAATTGCACTTGTTGTGCTGTTGCTTTCTGTGTCCTCCTGCATAGGACTTTCAATTAAGCAGGCAAACAAAACACTTAAAAAACAGTATGCCGACGATATGGAAATATCGGCAACACTAAACCCCAAGAATATGCGGGAAAACGGTAATATTTCGCTTGAAACCTTAACCGAATTATCAAATAAGAGCGAGGTTAAAAAGTTTTATTATTCCGAAAATGCATATTTCTCTGCCGGCGACGGCATAGAACCGGTTGATGTTGCCGGCTCGTTTGAAAAGAACAAAGATTTTAAAGACCGTTTCGGAGATGTTAAAAACGGAGAAAGCACAACCTCCTCTGTTGCCGAGGGGACGGCGAATTATAAAAGCGGTACAGTCATAACCCTTGCAAACGAGACCGAAACCGAAAAAACGGAAGAAAAGAAAGAAGAAAA
>JAZLFY010000118.1:0-4133 GCA_045616025.1 Acutalibacteraceae bacterium
GCGTTATGACAGATTTTAACAAAATGGGATTTGGTAATATTCCTGCTTAACGGGTTTTTTTGAAAGTTTTAAACTGTATTCTATATAGTTTTCGTTTTCGCGGCTTTCAAGCTTTGTAAAGAAACCCGATTCGGAAAGGGTATTAAGCAGTTTTATAAGACTGTTATCAAACAGTTTAACATTTCCGACCGAAGATTTGCGCAGCGGCTTTTCGTCGGTTTTCTGTTCGTTCATTTGTTTTATAAGCGCTTCCGCCTGCGCAAGACTTAAACCGTTTGCAATTATTTTATCGAGCGCACCCTCCCGTTTTTCGCGTGGCAGTTTTAAAAGTGTGCGGACATATCCGGCATTAAGCCCTGCCGAAACAACCCGTTCTTTTAAAAGGTCGCCAAGCCGCAAAAGGTGCAACTTGCTTTCAACCGCCGTTTGCGACATACCAAGTCGCTCGGCAACTTCGGCGTGGGTAAGGGAAGAATTGATAATAAGCTTTTCAAGCGCCTCGGCTTCTTCAAAACAGTCAAGCGGACTTTTAAGGGTGTTTTCGCAAAAAGAATATATTTCGGCGGTAACGCCGTCAATTTTTTTCACAATGCAGGGCACTTTTTTAAGCCCTGCCATTTTTGCGGCAATCAGTCGCCGCTCACCCGAAACAAGAAAGTATCTTCCGCCGCCTGCCTCACGCACACATAAAGGGTTTATTATTCCTATTTGCGCTATACTGTCCCTAAGCGCCAAAAGTTCGTATTCGTCAAACCGTCTTCTTGCACTGTAAACGCTCGGAGATATATACCGTGGCTCTACCTTAATTATCTTTTCGCTGTTTTTCAAAGTTTGCCGCTCGCTTTCTTTTGTTTGATTAAATTGTAGCGGACAAGTTTTGGTTTGTAAAGAAAAAACGGTCGGGCAAATCCGACCGAAAAAAACAAAAAGCGCCGAATTAAAGGGCGCTTTTTTTGATTTTACCGTAGTTTCGTGGGTATTTTGGGGAAGTTTGCGATATCTTTTTTGAAATTATGAAGCATCTGTTTTCGTTTTCCCGCAGTTTTTCCTGTTTTAAGGTGGGTTTTTCGCATCCTAAAACCTTAAAGGCGTTTAAAGATTGCTTGATTTCTTCTTGTCCGTTTGCACCTTTCATTGCCACAAACATACCGCCCGTTTTAACAAAGGGAATACACAGTTCACAAAGAACGGGAAGCGGTGCTACCGCACGCGCACAGGCAACATCAAAACGCTCGCGAAGTTTAGTGTCCTTTCCGCCGTCCTCCGCACGAAGATGTAAAAGTTCTGCCGAAAGTCCCGTTTCACTTAAAACATCGCTTAAAAATTTAAGCCGTTTATCAAGTCCGTCAAGTAATGTAAGTTCAATATCGGGCCGTGCAATTTTAAGCACCAAACCGGGAAAACCCGCACCCGTTCCGACATCAATTATTTTGGCGTTTTCTTTAAGGTTTACGGCTTTAAAGAATAAAAGGCAGTCGTAAAAATGCTTAAACAAAACCTCGCTCGGCTCGGTAATGGCGGTAAGGTTTATCTTTTCGTTATAGCAGAGTAACATATTGCCGTAAGTGTTAAGGCGGTTTTGAGCGGTAGAGTCAAGCGTCAGTCCGAACTCTTGACACAGCGGCAATATTTTTTGAATTTTAAAATCAATCATTTGCTTTTCCGCCTTTTTCAAGATAGATTATAAGCACCGAAATATCGGCAGGACTTACCCCCGATATTCGGGATGCCTGACCTATGTTTTGCGGACGGACGGCTTTTAATTTTTCAACCGCTTCAAGACGAAGTCCGTAAACGGTATCGTAATCTGTGTTTTCGGGAATAATCTTGTTTTCAAGCCGCAACATTTCTTTAACCGTGGCAAGTTGCCGCTTGATATATCCCTCATATTTAATTTCAACCTCAACCTTTTCCTTGATTTCATAGGGCAGTTCCGGTCTTGTCTTGTCAAAGGCGGCAAGCCCTTCGTATGTTAGTTGCGGCCGCTTTATAAGGTCGGAAAGCTTTGCTCCCGTTGAAAGCGGTGCGGTGCCGCTTGACACAAGATATTCGTTAAGTTCAGCGGTGGGGGATAAAGAAATCCCGTTTATGCGCTCAATTTCCTTTTCTTTAAGTTCTTTTGTTTTAAGGAAATTATTGTAGGTTTCTTCATTTATAAGACCTAATTCGTAACCCGTCGGCATAAGCCGTTCATCTGCGTTGTCCTGGCGCAAAACAAGGCGGTATTCGCTTCGTGAAGTCATCATACGGTAGGGGTCCATACACCCCTTTGTAACAAGGTCGTCAATAAGTGTGCCGATGTAACTTGAAGCACGGGAAAGTATAAGCGGCGGCTCACCCTTTACCTTTTTTGCGGCGTTAATTCCTGCAACAAGTCCCTGCGCGGCGGCTTCCTCGTAACCGGAAGAGCCGTTAAACTGACCTGCGCCGAAAAGACCGTCCAGACCTACAATTTCAAGCGAAGCATTAAGACAAATCGGGTCAATGCAGTCATATTCAATGGCATACGCGTTGCGCATAACCTTTACATTTTCAAGACCTTTTATGGTGTGGTAAAACTTAATCTGCACCTCTTCGGGCAGGGAAGAAGACATACCTTGAAGATACATTTCGTCGGTGTTTTCGCCGCACGGCTCAATGAATAACTGATGCCGCTTTTTGTCGGCAAAACGGACAATTTTGTCCTCAATGCTCGGACAGTATCTGGGTCCCACACCCTCAATAGTACCCGAATAAAGCGGACTGCGTGAAAGGTTTTCAAGTATAATCTTTTTGGTTTCGTCGTTTGTGTAGGCAATATGACAGCAGACCTTGTTTTCGGGACGGGTTTTGGTGGAAAAACTGAACGGCTCGGTTATTTCGTCGCCGGGTTGCACTTCAAGTCCGTCAAAATCAATACTGCTTTTAAGCACACGGGCAGGTGTTCCCGTTTTAAAACGGCGAAGCGGAAGCCCTAATTTATAAAGCGATTTTGAAAGTTCGGTGGCGGCAAATGTACCGTCAGGTCCGCTTTCGTAATTAACCTCACCCACATACACTCTGCCGCCTAAAAATGTTCCGGTTGCAATTATTACACACTTTGCGGCAAAGTTTGCACCAAGGGCGGTAACTAAATGCCAAAGTCCGTCTGTGCCTTTTTCAAGTTTTACGATTTCGGCTTGTTTTACATCTAAATTTTTCTGCTTTTCAACAGTAAATTTCATATATTCGCTGTATCTTCTGCGGTCAATTTGTGCACGCAGGGAATAAACCGCAGGGCCTTTGCCGCGGTTTAACATACGGCTTTGAAGTGTGGTGGCATCTGCCGCCTTACCCATTTCGCCGCCCAATGCGTCTATTTCTCTTACAAGATGTCCTTTTGCCGTTCCGCCTATGGAGGGGTTGCAGGGCATATTGCCGATAAAATCAAGACTTATAGAAAACATTACGGTGTTAAGCCCTAACCGTGCCGGCGCAAGTGCAGCTTCAATTCCCGCGTGACCGCCGCCGATTACCGCAACATCATATTTTCCCGCTTCATATTCAGGTATCATTGTTTTCCTCTTTTCTTATTTTCCTACACAAAACTTGCGGAATATTTCGTCTGTAACTTCGTTTGTAACACGCTTTCCGGTAAGTTCCAAAAGGGCGGACAGAGCATCGTCAATGCAAACACCGACGGCATCCACCGTAACACCCGAAAGCAGAGCATCTTTTGCCGATATTACCGATAAAAGAGCCCGTCTTACACAGTCGTACTGCCGCTCGTTTATAAGTACCGTATCACTTTCGCTTAAATGCGAAATGCGGCAGACCTTTATTATTTCTTCAAGTAATGCGTCTTTGCCCTCGCCCGATTTTGCCGAGATGTAAACGGTGTTAAAATCAGTAAAAACAGAGGTGTCAAGGTTTGTTTCAAGGTCGCATTTATTTATAATTACAACCGCCCGTTTGTCCTTAATTTGTTTAAGTAAATTTTTATCGTCATTATCAAGCGGCATGGATGTATCGAAAAGGGCAAGTATAACCCCCGAATTTTCAAGTTTTGTAACCGCGCGGTCAACACCGACCTTTTCAACCGTATCGTCGGTTTGGTGTATGCCTGCCGTGTCGGCAAGATTTAATGTGATTTCACCCAAATTTACGGTGGTTTC
>JAZLFY010000119.1:0-1505 GCA_045616025.1 Acutalibacteraceae bacterium
TATAATTTTTAAATACGGTATCAAAATAGGTTGAAACGGCATATTCGCAGACCTGCATTAAATACTTTTCAAAAATATCCCTGCTTACCGAATTATAGATATTAAAAATAGCACGCCGGCGCTCCTTAATAAACAGTACGGCAACATGGAAACTGTCCTCAATGGAATCTATTGAAGGGTGTTCGGCAATAATGCGGTCAATATCCCTTTTAACGATTATTTCAACCAACTGCGGCAGGTCGGAATAGTGGTAATAAAAGGAATTTCGGTTTATTTTGCATTCTTTTGCCAAATCTTTTACGGTAATTGCCGTAAGAGGTTTTTCGTTAAGCATTTTAAGAAATGTTTCTTCTATTGCCTTTTTAGTGAATTCTGCCATCAACCCACCTCTGTCTGCATAGGGATATAAACCTCGTTTGCAATGGCGGTTATATCAAACCCGTCAAGGTCCTTTGATACCGCCGAGAGCGAGTACATAATGCCCGGCACAACATCGTACCACAAAAGCACCTGCACCGTTTCGTTTTCGCCCTTGTGCTGATAAAGTTTTGCTTCTCTTGTACCGACAGTTGCATCGCCCTCGTCTTCAAAAGTGTAGTTCATACCCGAAATGTCGGTAAACTTTGTTTCGGACTTTATTCGTGCGTTCATTTTAACCGAGCCGAGTTCAAACTGCATTTCGCCCAAATTTTTGTTATAAATAAAGTATTTTATATTTTGGGCATCTTTCGGCTCGCCCATATAAAAGCCCAGTTCCTTTTCCATATCCGATTTTGAACTGCTCTCCATCGGGTTAGGCATACCGATAAGTTCGGGTGTGCTGCTGCTGTCTTTTTTGGTCGCTTTTTCGTCCTTACAACCGATAAGGGAAAGCACAAAACATAAAGAAAGTAAAATTGCCAAACACTTTTTCATTATTAAATCCCCATTTCTTCCTTAACTTCTTTAAAGCATTTAACCGCAAAATCTATATCCTCTTTGGTGTGACCTGCGGAAATTTGTGTGCGGACACGGTCTTTGCCCTTTGGTACAACCGGATAGCAGAAACCGACAACATAAACACCCTTTTGAAGCATTCTTTTTGCAAATTCGTTTGCAACCACGGGGTCATAGAACATAACCGGAACTATCGGGTGTTCACCCGGCAGTAAATCGAAACCGAGTTTGGACATTTCACTGCGGAAATATTCTGCATTTTTATGCACACGGTCACGAAGTTCGGTTGAGTTTTCAAGCAAATCTATGGTCTTTATTGTTGCGGCGCAAATTGCCGGTGCGAGTGAGTTTGAGAAAAGATACGGTCTGCTTTTTTGACGGAGCAGGTCAATAATTTCTCTTCTTGCGGCGGTATATCCGCCCGAAGCACCGCCAAGCGCCTTACCGAAAGTGCCGGTGATTATATCCACCCTGCCGGTAACACCGCAGTATTCGGCAGTACCTCTGCCCGTTTTGCCCATAAAGCCGACGGCGTGGCTGTCGTCCACCATAACAAGTGCATCGTATTT
>JAZLFY010000120.1:0-1536 GCA_045616025.1 Acutalibacteraceae bacterium
AAAGGAAGAAAAATGTAAGGTCGCAGGAATAATATCCGCGGTTAAAACTTACCGGTTCAACGTCTATTGCCGCTGTAAGTACCTGTGCCGATTTCAGTCGTATGCTAATTGCCTGATTTACCGTTGCCTGTGCTTCGGATGTGAAGTAACAACGCAAATCTTCAAGGCAGTCTCTGTCACAGCAAGAATCGTAAACCCTGCCTGCATCAACGCAAACGGCTTCTTTAAAACTGCCGTCGGTAAAACAGTTTTTAGATTTGTCTGCCATAAATTTGGCCTCCTATAATAATTTAAGATAAACGACATAAAGCGCTTAACTTATTCCATATTATGCAGGAAACCTTTTGGGGTTAAAAAAACGGCAGACTTCACGGTGATTTAACAAACCGCAAGGGGATAAGAAAAGCGCCTTGAATGGATTAACCGAACAAAAGCCACCGTTTGCGGTGGCTTTTGCTTGCCCGAAGGCGTACATTTGTACTCCGAGAGGTGAGGTTAATTCATAGTAAAAAGGTCGTTCTCTCTTTTAAAAAAATAAAAAACCCGTAGCATATAAAATGTTACGGGTTAATCTTTAGTTTTTGTTAGACTTAAAAAATGATTTTATACCTTTTTACGATCAGGGTGTTTTTATATTCCCTTTTACTTTTTAGGTCTGATTTTTGGCATTAAACCATCGGGTAAAGGACAAACATATTCGCCGCCGCGTCTTTCGAGGAATTCTTCGGTTGCGCGTTTTAAAAGGTCGGGCTCGGTTAAAAGGCGCATAGCCGTACCCGATACAACCTTGCCTGCATAAAGCATTGCTTCGTGTGCAAAATGGCTCTTGCCCTGTGCTACTGCCTGCCAACTGTGACCGGGAGTACCAACCGCCCAGGTTGCGATATGGAATTGAAGTGTCGGGGTGTTGTGACTTACATCCGAAGTATCGGTCGAGCCGCCGTGGGGTTTAGGCGGTGCCGGCTCTAACGCACAGTCGGCATAAACCGGACTGTTTTTCTGTTCGTCGGTAAGTTTCATGGTTGCTCTGAGTGCTTCGCCGAAAGCCAAATCTTCTTTTGTGGGAACGGGAAGCGGAATTTCTTTCATAACCTCATATCCTGCCTGTTGAAGTGCGGGTATGGTAACAAGATTTGAATAAGCGCCGATAATATCCCAACTAACCTCGGTTTCGGTCATAAGTGCCGCACCCTCGGCTATCTTGTTTATTCTTTCAAAAAGTTCGTTAACCTCTTTTGTCGTGGTGGCTCTTATCATATATGTAAGTTTTGCCGAACTTTGAACAATGTTGGGTGCTTCGCCGCCGGTGTCAAGAAAAGCATAGTGTATTCTGCTGGTGGTTTCCATATGTTCGCGCAGGAAATTAACACCTATGTTCATAAGTTCTGCGGCATCAAGCGCACTTCTGCCGAGATGCGGCGAGCCGCCTGCATGGGAGGCAGTACCTTTAAAAGAGTAATCAACCTTAACATTTGCAAGGGAGGGACGGGTACGCGGCATATTCATTTTTTCGGGGTGCCAACTTACAATGGCATC
>JAZLFY010000121.1:0-2580 GCA_045616025.1 Acutalibacteraceae bacterium
AGTAAACTTCATCGCTTTTACCCCAAAGACAAGTCTTACCGTTACTGTACGGTGAGTGATATGCTATGCACAATTCAAAAATTATCATAACGATAAAAATAATTGCAGTTATGACCGTTACGGTCCAGACAAGTTTAGTTATCTTATGTTTTGGTGATTTTCGGTCTGCTAAAAGCCATTTTATCAAAGTGATTATTGATGAAATCATAGGCAGTAAGCCCATTGGTCTTCGGTAATATGCAAAATAGATTATGCCAAGAAACAATATGACTGCAAGAATAAAATATGTAACTCCGATAATTATTTTTGATTTAGTGTTAGGCAAATAAAGTATACTGCAACAGACCGACAGAACGATGAACAATAGTGGCATTTTCGTGACCAAAATATAGTCCCGAAGCGACACCATGAGGGCAACGGAACAGCCGAGCATCAGGGAGAAGATGAGCCACTTAACTTTCTTCGTCTTCATCTTCTTGAACCTCAAATTCCGTCTCAATGACATTGGTGAACATGGGCGGATCGGTCGCTCCGAACAGGTCTATGTAGTAAAGTGCTTTCATGTGCAGTACATCGGCAAAGACGAACACCGTCACATCCTTTCGGGTGCGTTTTCGGGGTTTTGGCTCTTCCTCTTCTTCCTCGTCTTCTGTCAGTTCATCGCCAAACAGTTCATCTGCAATCGGTTTTTCTTCTTCAATTTTCTTCTTTCTCGGCATATCAAGTACTCCTTAAAAATCAAGATAATACCCAATACGCAAGCGATTTTTTTACCTTTCTGACTGTCGTTTTGTGTGATGAAAAACAGACGCATACCGCCCTTATTTTCGCACTGGGTATGGTCTTAGTTTAACACTAACAGGCGCCATTGCAGCACCCATATTGTTTGCGTCCTTAATTCCCAAATCTTCAATTTTACCGAAAGTAACTGCGTTTATATACGGTTTATCAGAACTAAGTTCCAAAACGGTTGCACCTGCCCCCGTAACCGTCCATTGTGCCGTCGGTGTCCGTTGAGAACCGTATTCAAGCGGAAAACGGTATTGTCTTTCTGCCGAACAAAAATGCGAAGAAGTGACCGACACCGTCCTTTTTGCCGCACCGCAAGATATAAATATTGAAGCAAGAGATAAACTTAATGCCATTGTTGAACAAGCACCGTAAACACCTACAAGCGGAATATTCATATTTTTAAGTCCGAAAGTTGAGCCGATACATTGATTAAGTAAATCACCCGCAAAAATCACATCAATATCATTTTCACATAGATTTGCTTTGTTTAGGGCAGTTTCAACCGAAATTTTTTGAAGTCGGCTTTCGGCTTTTTCGTAAGATATTTCACCAAAGCGACTGTCATTATGAAATTTATCAAATTCGTTACCAAGAGGGCCCTCATGTTCCTTTTTACCGACAACACTTCCGTAACCTATAATTGACGGTTTATTATCAAAAAATAGTGTATTACCGTTTCTTTTTATCATACTGCCCCTGTCACCTTTAAAATATAATAAATTATTCCGTAAATTATACTTGCTGCCGAACCGTAAGCAATTACGGGCCCTGCAATTTTAAATAGATTTGCGCCGACACCCAATATATATCCTTCATTTTTAAATTCAACCGCAGGTGAAACAACGGCATTTGCAAAACCCGTTATCGGTACAAGTGTTCCCGCCCCTGCAATTCTTGCAATTTTATCAAAAACGCCTATTCCCGTTAAAAAGCCGGCAATCAGTATAAGTGTTACGGGAACGGCAGATTTAACCGTTTCTTCTTCAATTCCAAGTGCAAAATAGAATTCAAAAAACAATTGCCCTATTGAGCAGATTATTCCGCCAAATAAAAACGCAAAACACATATCTTTTAGTTTCGGAGAACGGCTTGAATATTTTTTTGTAAGTTCCATATAATCTTTTTCGTTCATTATTTCACTTCCCCTTTTATTTTCTACGCAAAAAATTGATTTATCCGTCTTGAAATAAGAGATAAAAGCATTTATAATGATTATCGGGTGAAAATAATGGCTATAATTAATATTGTAATGGTTGAACCGGAAATTCCGCAAAATACCGGAAATGTTGCAAGAACCTGTGCCGCAACAGGTGCACGGCTTCATCTTGTCGGGCCTATGGGGTTTAAAATTGACGACAAAAAATTAAAACGCGCAGGTCTTGATTACTGGCAGTATTTAGACATCTCTTACTACGAAAATCTTGACGAATTCTTTGAAAAAAACAAGGGTGATTTCTATTTCTTTACCACAAAAGGACGAACAATTCACTCTGATATGAATTATAGTGATAACTGTTATCTTTTTTTCGGCAAAGAAACAAAAGGATTGCCCGAAGAATTACTTCTTAAATATCCCGACAAGGCACTGCGAATTCCAATGGGCAGCGGTATTAGAAGTTTAAATCTTTCTAACTCGGTTGCCATTGCCGTTTATGAGGTTTTAAGACAATGGAATTATCCCGAACTTGAAAATTTGGGTGAACTACATAATTTTAAGTGGGAAGATTTAAATTAATTTGTTATAAAATATATATTGAAATATTATTTTTTTATGGTAAAATAATATTG
>JAZLFY010000122.1:0-2142 GCA_045616025.1 Acutalibacteraceae bacterium
CCAAGCGTTTACAAGTTTTAACACCGCCGCAAATATGGACCCCGGCAACCCCGAATATCAAAGGGCGGCGGCTAATGCTTCGCGTAACCGCGGCGCACAGTATAACCCCTATAACAATTACGGTACGGGTGGCGGATGCAGTGCTTGTGATGTTTGTCAGGGACTTATTTGTGCCGACTGTTGTTGCGAGTGTATGGGCGGCGACCTGATACCCTGTTGCTGATATGAAAAAAAGTTCAAAAATCACATTCGGCGCAGTCCTTTCGGCACTTTCGGTACTTTTAATGCTTGTAAGTTATTTTCCGTATCTTACCTATGCGGTGCCTGCCGTTTCGGGACTTTTCATAATGGTTGTCTTTCTTGAAATCGGCGCAACTTATGCCGTGTCTTCCTATATTGTTTCGGCAGTTCTTTCGTTTTTACTTGCCGAAAAGGAATCGGCGGTACTGTTTATCTGCCTTTTCGGTTTCTATCCCATTTTAAAGGCATACATAGACCGCATTAAAAAGCCGGTTATTGAGTGGATAATAAAAATTGTTCTTTTCAACCTTTGCGCTTTTATTGCCTATTTAATCTGTTCTTTTGTTATTGGTGTAAGTTTTGAAGAATTAAACTCTTTCTGGAAATACGGCATATATCTTTTCTGGGCGGTGTGCAATTTGGCTTTCGTCCTTTACGATATTGCCATTTCAAGAGTAGCAGTATTTTATTTTGCCCGTATAAGCAAGAGTGTTCATAAAGTCTTTAAAAAGTAAACCGTTTAAAAAAATCGGTTTACTTTTTTTGCACTTTGTTGTAAAATAATAAAAACATTAAAAGGGGGAGTGAGAAAATGCCCGATACGGTAATAATCGGCGGCGGCGCGGCAGGACTTATGGCGGCTGTGAGCGCAGGTCGGCAGGGAGTAAAAGATATATGCATTATCGAAAAAAACGAGCGACCTGCCCGTAAGGTTATGATTACGGGTAAGGGAAGATGTAACCTTACAAATGCTTCGGATAATGAAACCTTAATCAAAAATACCGTACGAAACGGCAAATTTCTCTATTCCGCTTTTTCTTCTTTTTCTTCTTCGGATACGGTATCTTTTTTTGAAAACGCAGGTGTGTCCCTTAAAACCGAAAGGGGAAACAGGGTTTTCCCCGTAAGCGATAAGGCAGTAAGCATTGTTGACGCACTTGTAAACGAGGCGAAAAAATATGCCGACATAATTCACGGTACGGCGGTTGCGGTTAAAACCGAAAACGGCAGGGTAACGGGTGTTGTCTGTGAGGACGGCAGCAGTATTTCCGCACAAACGGTTATTATTTGCACCGGCGGACTTTCCTATCCGCTTACCGGCTCAACGGGTGACGGAATAAAAATTTCAAATGCGCTCGGTCATACGGCAAACAAGCCCCGTCCCTCGCTTGTGCGACTTGTCTGTCACGAAGATTTTTGCACCTCGCTTTCGGGACTTAACCTTAAAAATGTAACCCTTTCACTCCATAAAAACGGAAAGAAAAAACCCGTTTATAAGGAAATGGGAGAAATGCTTTTCACCCACACGGGCATTTCAGGGCCGCTTGTCCTTACGGCATCGGCGCTTATTGACGATATAAATAAAAACTATTCTGCGGTAATTGATTTAAAACCGGCACTTACAAGCGAGCAACTAAGCAGCAGAATATTAAGAGATTTTCTTGAAGCGCAGAATAAAGATTTTATAAACAGTCTTTCAAAACTACTGCCCAAAAGTTTAATACCGGTTATAATAAAACTGTCGGGTATTGAGCCGTCAAAAAAGGTAAACCAGATAAGCAAAAACGAAAGGGCAAAACTTGTTGAAACAATAAAAAATTTGCGACTTACAATTAAAGATTTTGGGCCTTTTGAAGAAGCGGTAATAACAAGAGGCGGCATAAAGGTAAACGAAATAAACCCGAAAACCATGATGTCGAAACTGATAAACGGGCTTTTCTTTGCCGGCGAAATAATGGATGTTGATGCACTTACGGGCGGATTTAATCTGCAAATTGCATTTTCAAGCGGAAATCTTGCGGGGCAGAGCGCCGCTGATTATATAAAAAACGGATTTAAAGGAGTAGTGTTAGTATGATTTCAATAGCACTTGACGGGCCTGCAGGAAGTCGGAGGCCAAGC
>JAZLFY010000123.1:0-14597 GCA_045616025.1 Acutalibacteraceae bacterium
CATTGCCGATAGGCACTTCATTGTTCCAACGGAACACTTCATTTAAAATCCCCAACGGGGATTTTATATGTTTCTTGACTTTTTGTGTTTTCGCTTTAAATCTTCAAGTGTACGGGTAATGGCAATGCGGTTGCGCTTTTGAAGGTTGATATTGTGTATGTGAATTTTGCGCTCGGCATCCACCGTTTCCTTCATGTGATTTCGTGCCGTTTCAATGTCGGTATCATAGTCGCAGTAATTGGTAAAAAGCACTGCACCGTTATCCTTTACTTCCAAAAAGCCCTCGGCAAGATATGCCGTCTTTTTTTCGCCGTTTACATTAAAAGCAATTTCGCCCTCGTCCACAACCGATATCATATTTTGGTGGTTTGCAAGTATTTGCAGTTGACCGCCGCCGCTTAAAAAGACAAGACTTTCAACCTCGCCCTCAAAAAATTCTTCGCCCGGTGTTATTATTTCAAGTTTAAAGGTACTCATTTTTCGGTCATTTCCTTTGCTTTTTCTCTTGCTTCGTCAATGGTGCCGACAAAAGAAAATGCAAGTTCGGGTATATCGTCGGCCTCGCCGTCAATTATCTGGCGGAAACCCTCAACGGTATCTTTAAGGTGAACATATTTACCGGGGTCACCCGTAAATGCCTCTGCCATGTGGGTAGGTTGCGAAAGAAAATTCTGTATTTTACGGGCACGGTAGACCGCCGTTCTGTCTTCTTCGGAAAGTTCCTCAAGTCCTAAAATTGCAATTATATCCTTTAAGTCCTGATATTTTTGCAGGCACTCGATAACTCCCCTTGCAACACGGTAATGTTCTTCACCGACAATGTCGGGCTCAAGAATACGGCTTGAAGATTCAAGTGGGTCAACGGCAGGATAGATACCCTTTTCGGCTACATTACGGGAAAGCACCGTTACGGCGTCAAGATGTGTAAATATTGTTGCAGGTGCGGGGTCGGTAAGGTCGTCGGCAGGAACATAAATTGCCTGTACCGAGGTAATGGAGCCTGCAGGGGTTGATGCAATTCTTTCTTCAAGTTCGCCGAGTTCCTGCGCAAGAGTGGGTTGATAGCCAACCGCAGAGGGCATTCTGCCGAGCATTGCGCTGACCTCGTTACCCGCCTGAACAAAACGGTAAATATTATCTATGAAAAAGAGAACATCCTGATTTTTTTCGTCACGGAGATACTCCGCTTCGGTAAGTCCCGTCAAAGCAACCCTCATACGGCTTCCCGACGGCTCGTTCATTTGACCGAAAGCCAAAACGGTTTTATCAATAACCCCGCTTTTTCGCATTTCGCTTAAAAGTTCGTTACCTTCACGGCTGCGCTCCCCGACACCGGCAAAGACCGAATATCCGCCGTGAACGGCGGCAATATTGTGTATCATTTCCATTATAAGAACGGTTTTGCCGACACCTGCACCGCCGAAAAGACCGATTTTACTGCCCTTTGCATAGGGTACCAAAAGGTCAATTACCTTTATTCCCGTTTCAAGAATTTCGTTAAGCGGTTTTTGTTCGCTTAAAGCAGGTGCGCTTCGGTGTACCGGCAGATATTTATCGGTTTTTATCTCTTTTCCGCCGTCAATGGGTCTGCCCAAAACATCTATTGCCCTGCCGATAACGGCATCACCAACGGGGGCTTTGATACCCTCGCCGTCGGTGGTTACAGACAAACCGCAACACATACCCTCGGTTTCTTCAAGGGCAACCGTGCGTGCAATATTATCCTTTAAATGCAAAGCCACTTCAAGGTGTTTTCCGTCCTCAACCGTGATAAGTGAATTTATGGGCGGCAGTCCGTCCTTAAATTCAACATCAATTACAGGGCCCGTAATTTTAATTACTTTTCCGTTATAAATCATTGTCTTCTTCCTTTATACCGCACCGTCAATTTCCGTGGCGGCGGAGATTTCAAGAATTTCGTTTGTGATACCAAGTTGCCTTTCGTTATTTATGCGGTCGGATAAATTTTTAATCATTTGGTCGGCATTGTCGGTGGCGGTTTGCATGGCTTTCATACGCGCCGTGTTTTCACTTATAAATGCCTGCGTGAAAATATCATAAATAAGTCCGGTTAAATACTGCGGTACTATTCTTGCAAATGCCTCCTCGGCGGACGGCTCGTAAATAGGTGCCGCACCGGTAACTTTCGCCTCGTTCACATCACCGAAATCACGGCGCAAAAGCGGTAAAATGCGTCTGCAAACCGCCGTTTGCTTGGTTGATGAGGTGTATTCGGTAAAGACAACATACGCCTGCTTTACCTTATGCCGCACAAAAAGTGTAACAATCATTTTTTGAATTGCATTTGCAAAGTATATTGTCGGGTGCTGCAAAACATCCGACCACCAATAGTCAACCTTAATTTCCTCTTTTGCGAACATTTCGTTCCCGACATTGCCGAAAGACGCCAGAATAACCTCGTCGTGCTTCGCCATTTCGGTTTTTGCAAGTTTTATAATATCGGAATTGTATGAGCCGCAAAGCCGTTTATCTGCCGTAATTACGATAAAAAGGGTTACACCCTCGGTATGCTTTTTAATAAAGCGGTTTTTTATATCGTTTTCCTTGGTACGAAACAAAATATCCCTCATGGTTGAACGGAGTTTTTGCAGGTATGAAAGGTTGAAATCTATATTCTGCATGGCTTTTTTGGTAAGCGATGCCGAAAGCAGATACATGGCATTTGTTATCTGTCTTGTCTGCTTAACCGCTTCAAGCCGCAGTTTAAGTTCACTTGTTTCTTTACTCATTTTGAAGTTCCTTAAATTCTTTTGCGCATTCGGTTATGCTGTCCTTAACCCCGTCAAGTGTTCCGCCGCCGTTTACCGTGCTTTCGGCGGACGGGTTTTTGGTTTTAACAAATTTAAGATACTCACCTATGCGCTTTTCAACCTCTTTCGGTTTAATTCCCGAAAAAACGCCGTTTTTATAACCGATTAAAAGTGCCGTCTGTTCAAAAAGCGAATAGGGGCTTGTTCTTTTTTGCTTAAAAAGTGAAGTTAAGGCAACGCCGTCTTCAAGCACCTTTGCGGTGGAGGAGTCCACATCGCTTCCGAAACGGGTAAACACGGCAATTTCACGGTATCTTGAAAGTTCTATTCTCAGTGTTCCCGAAACATCTCTCATTGCCTTATACTGTGCGGCACGGCCGACACGGGACACCGAAAGTCCGGTATTAACGGCAGGTCTTATGCCGCTGTTGAAAAGTTCGGTTTCAAGATAAATCTGACCGTCGGTAATGGATATTACATTGGTCGGAATATATGAAGAAATATTGCCGCCTGCCGTTTCGATTATCGGCAGTGCGGTAAGTGTTCCGCCGCCCTTTTCATCGCTTAAACAAGCGCTTCTTTCAAGCAAACGGGAATGCAGATAGAACACATCGCCCGGGTATGCTTCCCGTCCCGGCGGACGGTGCAAAAGCAGTGACATTGTGCGGTATGCAACGGCGTGTTTTGATAAATCATCATAAACCACAAGCACATTTTCGCCGCTTTCCATATAGTGTTCGCAAACGGCGGTTGCGCTGTACGGTGCTAAATACTGCATTGCAGGACTGTCCGAAGCGGTTGCCGCAACAACCACCGTATAATCCATAGCACCGTTCTTTTTAAGTGTTTCAATAACACCCGAAACGGTAGATGCCTTTTGACCTATTGCACAGTAAACACAGATAACATCGGTGTTTTTCTGGTTGATAATTGTATCAATGGCTATTGAAGTTTTACCTGTTTGACGGTCGCCTATAATAAGTTCACGCTGTCCTCTGCCAATGGGTATCATACTGTCTATCGAGATAATACCCGTCATAAGCGGAGTATCAACGGGACGGCGGTCGTTAATGGCAGGTGCGTGCCGTTCAACCGGAAAATACTTTTCGTGCTTAATCGGTTTACCGTCAAGCGCACGGCCTATCGGGTCGATTACCCTGCCGATTAAATGCTCACCGACGGGAACCTGTGCCACCGCACCGGTACGGATTACGGCACTGTTTTCGCTTACCGTATCTTCACCGTCAAGAATAACGGCGCCGACACCGGTATCGGATAAGTCCATTGCCATACCGAAAACATCGTTTTCAAAACGGAGAAGTTCCCCGTATTTTACCTGCGGCAGTCCCGAAATGCGCACAACGCCGTCACCCGATGCGCTGACCGTTCCTTTTTTATAGGTGGTTGCAACCGGTGTAAAATCGGCTATTCTGTTTTTTAAATATTCACTTATGCTGTCCATTTTCAGTTCAGACATAGGTTTTACACCACGCTTATTTTTTTAGTTCTCGTTCTGCTTGATTAATCTTTGAAAGAATACTGTAATCGTAAACGGTACCGTCAATTTCAACGGTAAACCCGTCAATGATTTTGTTGTCGGTTATCTGCTCTGTTTCGCAGTCACCGATTTTTTTCTTTATTCCGTCACAAAGTTTTTTATAAAGTTCGGCTTCGAATTTATCGCTTACGGTAATTATTACTTTTCTCATAATCTAACCCTCAAGCGAATTTAAAAATTCGTCAACAAGTTTTTCTCGGTCATCCGCCGTGATTTCGCGCGACAAAATGCTTTTTGAAACACCGACGGCAATATCGCCGATATCCGCTTTGGCATTTTCGATTGCGCGTTTATGCTCGATTTCGGCATCCTCTTTGGCGGCTTTGATAATTTCTTTTGCCCGTTTTTCGGCATCGTTGCCGATTTTTGCGGCATTTTCGTTGGCTTCAAGCAGAATTTTTTTGCTTTCTTCCTCTGCCGATATTTTGGCTTCTTCTATTATCTTATCGTGTTCGTCAAGAGTTTCCTGCGCCTTTAAAAATAGCTGTTTTGCTTCCTCTTTTTGCGCATTTATCCGCTCGGTGCGGTCGTTTAAAAACTTTTTTACCGGCTTATAAACCAAAAGTTTTACGATAATAAAGAGTACGACAATATTTATTATGTTGATAATAAGGTCTTTTGCCGCATCACTTAAAGTTAATCCAAACATTTATGATTGCTCCTTACTTTGCCGCAAGAATAAGTGCTACAACGAAAGCATAAATTGCGGTAGATTCCGCCAATGCACAACCGAGCAATAAAAGCGAGTTGATTTTGCCCGATGCTTCGGGTTGACGGGCGACCGATTCAACCGCCTTACCCGTTGCCAATCCCATACCAAGCCCTGCGCCGAGAGCCGCCAACATTGCTATACCTGCACCAATTGCATTCATTTTTCATTACTCCTTTTAAATGATTGTTATTTTTATTCTATCGCTTCGTTTATGAAAGTCATAGAAAGAATTATGAATATATATGCCTGAATTACGGGGTGGAAAAGGTTAAAGTAAAGTCCCATAACCGCAGGCAATCCCGAGCCGTAACCGCCCAAAACCGATTTTAACAGATCCATTACTATCATACCGCCTAACATATTACCGAAAAGACGGCAGGCAAGGGAAACCGGAACGGCTATATCGCTTAAAATCTTCATAGGGAATACCACGGGGGTCGGCCGGGCAAGTGATTTCACCCTGCCGCCGAAGCCCTTTTTCTTAATGCCGAAATAGTTTATTAGGGCAAAGGTTATAAGTCCCATTGAAAGTGTAACAAGCAAATCTGCCGTGGGCGGACGGAAACCCAAAAGTTCGCTTGCGGCGGAAAATATCATAAACACCGCCAAAGAGAACATATAGGGTGCCAAAGTGTCGGCATAATCACCTAAGTTGTCGTGGGCGAATTTCTCCATCGCCTCAACACCGAGTTCCATTACATTTTGAAAGCCCTTTGGGTTGTCGGGCGAAAATCGGGGGAAAACGGCAAACCGAAAAACAAGGGATAAAATAAGCGTTATAACCACTATTCCGCTTCCTACAAGAGAAGTTTTTGCAATGCTTATGCCGAATATTTTTACCCTTTCGGGAAATAGCGCAAATTCGACTTCCAAACCTGCATATCCCGAATAAAAAGCCGAAATAAGCGTTCCGATTAAAAGCCAGATACCAAGAAGCAAAACCGCAATGAATACCCATTTTCGCTTTTTAAGTTTTTTATCCTCGATGTTTTCTTTCAGTCCGTTTCGAGCCAAGATATACCCGATAAGTCCAAGAACAATTAAAACGGCGGAAGCGCCGAGCAATATTACTTTTAATATCGACAAGTTTTATCACCTATCCTTCTTAAACGCCGTAAAGGCAAACAAAATAATCGCAAAAAGCGGCATACCGACCGCGAAACCGACAGCACTCATTTTTATGCTTGACGGAAAAACAAGAAACAAAAGGGCAAATGCGGCGGCATAAAGTAAAAGTTTTAAACCCAAAAACAAAACCGCCGTTTTATTCTTGCCGGCAGTAAAGTTATTAAGGGTAAATTTAAGCAGAATTACCTCTGCCGCACCGAATAAGAGCGATATAAAAAATGCAGCCACAAAATCCCTCCTATAAAAATATTATATATTATAAAACTTTATTATATTAAAGTCAATAAGAAACCCCCTTTTTTTCAAAAGAGAAAAAGGGGGAATTTCAGTAAATAAATTTAATGTCCGCGCCCGAATTTTGAAGTATAAAAAAGAAATCGGGAAAACTTTTGTTTACACACACGGCATTTATTATTTCGCCGCCCGTTTTTGCACACAAAACAGATGCCGCCATAACAAGCCGGTGGTCAAAATGCGGGTCAATTTCGGTTTTGGGCGGTTTTAAGCCGTTTGAAATAAGAACTGCCGTGTCGCCCTTTACCGTAAATAAAACGCCGAAATTTTCAAGTATTTCTTTTGTGCAGGAAACACGGTCGGACTCTTTAAATTTAAGGCGGTTTATTCCGACAAATTCGTACTCTCCGCCGCTTACCGCCGAGAGGGCGCACATTAAGGGGAACAAATCGGGGCAGTTTTTAAAATCAAACCGCTTTTCTCCCGATTTTAGTTTTTCAAAATATTTTTTATATATCCCGTCGGGTTTATCAAGCGTTTTTATGCCCTTTATTTCTGCCTTTTCGCCCAAAAACGAAAAGCCCTCAAGATATGCCGCAGAGGATAAATCGGGCGAAATATCAAATGTTGAGAACTTATATTCGCCAAAGGTTTTATATTCATTTGTTTGCTTTTCCACGCTTATTCCCGACTGTTTTAACATACCGGTTGTCAAATCAATATACGGGGTGCTTACAGGTGTTTTTTCGGTTTTAAGTGTTGCATTTAAAAGGGGTAAAGCAAGCAAAATTCCGGTTATAAACTGACTTGAAATATCGCCCGACACCGTAATTTCTTCTGCCCTTAATTTGCCGCAAACGGTGATAAAGTTTTCGCCCTTTTCGTAAAAAAGGCCGTTAGATTTGCAAAGATTTTCATACTCCGTAAACGGACGGGCAAAGAGTGATTTTTCGCCCGTAAAGGTGATTTTTTCGCCCGACAAAAGACAAAGCGGCAACAAAAAACGAAGTGTTGAAGCGCTCTGCTTACAGTCAATTGTGCAAGGTTTCAAACGGTCAAATTCGGTAGGATAAACCCTTGCTTTTTCGCCCTTAATTTCTATCTTTGCGCCTAAATTTTCAAGCGCTTTTCTTGTGGCAAAAATATCGTCATTTTCACGGTAATTGTTAATTTCGCCACCCGAAATTGCCGATATTATCAGCGCTCTGTGCAGTTCCGATTTTGAGGGCGGAACAGCAGCACATATTTTTATTCGGCTTTTGTTAAACTTAACCCTCATTTTAAGTGAACAACCAGCAGGTCAATCGCTTCAAGATAACCGCCGAAACCCTTTCCCTTAACGGTGCTTATGCAGGCGCTTCTTACAAAACTTATTTTTCTGAAATCTTCCCTTTTTTCGGGGTCGGTAAGGTGTACCTCAACCGCAGGAATATTAACACTTAAAAGCGCGTCAAGAAGTGCCGCGCTTGTATGGGTGTATGCGGCGGGATTTATGATAATTCCGTCAAAATTACCTGCCGCAGAACAGATTTTATCGACCAAATCGCCCTCATGATTTGACTGATAAATTTCGGTTTCAATGCCCCGTTTTACGGAATAATCAATAATTTCTTTTTTTAGGTCTTTATAGGTTTTATTGCCGTAAATTTCGGGTTGTCTGACACCGAGCATATTAAGGCACGGCCCGTTTAAAACAAGTATTTTCATTTTAAAAATTCCTTTATTATTTTTTCTGCCGCAGTGGATATTTTATCGTTAAAAACACAAAAGTCCGCCGCCTTTTCGTAATACTTTTTGCGGCTTTCGTAAAGTGCGGAAAGGTCGCTTGAAAGCGGTCGGTTTTCGGTGGATAAATCGCTTAAATTCCGCTTTATAAGGCAGATTTTTCCGTTTGCTTTAAGCAGTTTTATGTTGTTTTTATTTATTACCGTGCCGCCGCCTGTGGCTATAACCGCACCGTTTAAATCTTTTAAACTTTCCACCGCCTGCGTTTCAAGTTTTCTGAAATATTCTTCGCCTTTTTCTTTTATAATTTCGGGTATGTTGCCGTACTTTTGACTTATTATCAAATCGGTGTCATAAAAGGGGCGGTCAAGCAGTTTTGACACGGCTTTCCCCACCTGCGTTTTGCCGACGCCGGGCATACCTATAAGCACAATATTTTGCTTTTCGTTTAGTATTTCTTTATAAATTTTTTCTGCGCTTGATTTTGGGCTTACACCGAAAAGTTCGGCACTTTTTACGGCTTGGCAGACAAGCATATAAAGTCCGCAAACGGCATTTATCCCTTTGTCTTTAAAATAAAGTGCCGACTGCGTTAAAATCGGGTTATAAACCGCATCAATAAAGCACTCTGCATTTTTAAATTCGTTAAAGTCAAGCGGTAATTTTAAAAAGTCCGGATACATTCCGGCAGGTGTAGTGTTTACAAGTATCTGTGCCTGATAATCCACCGTTTTATAGGTCAAAAAGCCGTCTTTTTGCTCTCTTGAAACACCATTTACACTTTTAGCGCCCAGATTTGATAATACATATTTTGCGGTTTTGTATGTCCCGCCCGAGCCGAAAATCAAAACCGATTTATCCTTAATTTCCACGCCCGATTTTTTAATAAGTTCCGAAAAACCCCAAACATCGGTGTTATAGCCGATAAGTTTTCCGTCCTTATTTATTACGGTGTTTACCGCCCCCACTTTTGCGGCTTCGGGGCTTATTTCGTCAAGAAAAGGAATTACCGCCGTTTTATAGGGAATTGTAACATTTATCCCCTTAAAATCTCTTTTTTCAAAAAAGGGTTTTAATTCTTCCCTTTTAAGTTCTAAAAGGCAGTATTCATACTCGCCGATTTTTTGATGTATCGAAACCGAAAAACTGTGGGTAAGTTTTTCGCCTATAAGTCCGTATTTCATAATTTTAACCAGTCGTTTCCGTACCGCAGACAAAGTAAATCGGCAACAGATAATGCCGTAACGGCGGTTAAAACTATCGCCGCACGGGGAACAATGCAGGGGTCGTGCCTGCCTGAAAATTCCATTGTTTTTTCGGTGCTTTTTTTAAGGTCAACCGTTTTTTGCGGCAGGGAAACCGATGGTGTCGGCTTAATAACCGTGCGGAAAGTTACATCTGTGCCCGTGGTCATACCGCCGATAATTCCGCCGTTTTTTGCGGTTTTGTATATAGGTTTATTATACTTAATTTCCATTTCTTCAAGTGCCTTGCCGCCCGTAATTTTTGAGAAGGCAAAGCCCTCTCCGAACTCTATTCCCTTAACACCGGGAACGGAAAATACGGCAGACGAAATATGGCTTTCGGCGGAAGTGAAAAACGGCTCGCCCACGCCTACGGGCAACCCCGAAACAACCGTTTTAAGCGTGCCGCCTACACTGTCGCCTGCTTCTTTTGCCGCCTTAATTTCTGCGCGCATTTCTTCGCCGCATTTTTTGTCGGCAACGGGAAAAGGAGTCAAACAAAAATCTTTTATATTTTCAAAATCTTTATCCTTTATTCCGTTAATCGAGTCAATTTTGGTTACAATGTTTATCCCCTTTTTGTTAAGTGCCGACAAAACTATCGCACCGGCAGCCGTAAGGGGTGCGGTAAGCCGTCCGCTTGAATGACCGCCGCCACGGTAATCTTCCTTGCCACCCTGCCTTACAAAATTTACAAAATCTGCGTGGGAGGGACGGGGAAAATAACGGCTTTCTTCGTATGCGGCGCTGTTTATATCACCGTTTTCAATTATTATGCAAAGGGGTGTGCCGCAGGTAAAGCCGTCCTTTACACCGCTTACTATTTTAAAGTTATCCTCTTCACGGCGAGGGGTGGATATATCCGCTTCACCTCGGCGGAGATTTAACATATTCTTTATAAATTCTTTGTCAATCTGAATACCGGAAGGCAGTCCGTCAATAACCGTACCGATACTTTCGTTATGGCTTTCACCGAAAAGTGTTACGGTTAAACTGTTGCCAAATGTGTTTCTCATAATCCCACCGCCTCAAAAAATTCTTCTACCGGCATATTTTTAAGGGTGTAACTGCCGATTTTTTCGCAAAATACGGCGGTTATGGTGTCGCCTGTAATTTTTTTATCCATTTTGATTATTTCTTTAATTCCTGCCTTTTCTTCCTCTGTTATTTGAGGCAGAGCAATGCCTAAATTCTTAAAAATACTTAAAAGGCGGTCTTTTACCTCGCCGCCTGCACAGTAAAGCATACCTGCCGCCACACATTCGCCGTGCAGAAAACTTCCCTTTACCGTTTCTATTGCGTGACCTACCGTATGTCCGAAATTAAGACATCTTCTTGTTCCCTTTTCCTTTTCGTCACTTGTAACGATTTTAAGTTTTTCGGCAAGGGAGAGTTTTATTATTTCTTCAATATCGGTGTTAATGTTGCCTTTTTCAAAAATGCGGAAAAGTTTTTCGTTTAAAATTGCGCCGGTTTTAACCGCCTCGATAAGTCCGCTTACATAATCTCTTTTAGGGAGTGTTTCAAGCGTTTTGCTGTCCACAATTACACATTCAGGGCGCATAAAACTGCCGACAGTGTTTTTAGCGCCGCCGAAATCTATTCCCGTTTTACCGCCTATGCAGGAGTCAACCTGCGAAAGGGTGGTTGTGGGTACGCAGTAATAGTCAATTCCCCGCATAAAAATACTTGCCGTAAAGGATGCAATATCGCCCACAACACCGCCGCCGACAGCAACAATACAGTCGCCGCGGTCAAA
Organism: Acutalibacteraceae bacterium; assembly: GCA_045616025.1. Taxonomy (GTDB): domain Bacteria; phylum Bacillota; class Clostridia; order Oscillospirales; family Acutalibacteraceae; genus UBA737. The sequence goes on from JAZLFY010000123.1 coordinate 11,132, forward strand.
TCCGTTTTGAAGCATAAAGGAAAGAATGTTCTGCACCGTTTCAAAACTTTTGGAATTTTCACCCTCGGCAAATGTAAAAATAAACGGCTCTTTCGATTTAACAAAAACCGCACCGACATGCTCTTTGGGTACACCCGTATCGGTAACGATAAGCACCTTTCGTTTAAGGTCGGCAAACTGTTCAATTACATTTATTGCGCCCGGCTTTATAACAAGTTGGCGCTTGCCCGAAAGGGAGTGCTCCCGTGCTTTTGAAAGGCGAATGTTGGTTTTAATGAATTCCTTATAAAAAATGCGGTATTCTTCGTCAATTCCTTTAAGGTTTTCTTCCACCACCGTCTTTTCACGGTCGGTATCCTCAATAGGCAGTCCCGACGCTTTTTTGGCTTCGCCTGCCTGCTCGGCAAGTTTTAACCTTTTAATAAAAAGTTTCGCCATTTTGGAGTCGACACCGTTTATTTTGTTCCTTATCTTTTCAAGTTCGGTCATATCTTTACCTCAAATAAAAAACGGACAGTTAAATTCTGTCCGCTTAAAGTTGTTATTTTGCCATAAGCGGCAAAATAATTTTACTATTAATATTGCATTTTGTCAAGAAAAGCACTTAATTGCTTTCATAAATTCGTCCTCTGCTTCTTTTTGGGTTTTGTTAAGAACAAACCCTATTTCCTCAAATAACAGTTTAGAGGCGAGATTCAGGATATTTTGGTCGTGAATATGAAGCCGTTTGCCTGCTTCTTTGCGGCGGTTTTGCTCAAAGACCAAGGTTTTAATGATCCGTGCGGTAAGTGTGCGGTCACCCTTTGTTAAATCGTTTTTGTAGGTTTCCCGTCTTAAATTATCACTTTCAATAATATAAAGTTCAAGTTTGTCGGCAATGCGTATAAGTTCTTTTGCCTTATTTTCACTTAACATAGTGAACATTTTGGCGGTAAGGATTTCGTTATCCGCCGGCACAAAAAATGTGTTGTTGCCGTTAAAAACAGGTGATAAGACATAATATTTTGCAGATACTTTGCCTACGGTCTTGTTAACCGTTTCTTTTACGGTACAAATACCCAAACTGCTGTATAAAACGGTATCGCCGACAGAATACACTTATTTTCGCCCCTTTTCGTTTTTATTATCCTTATTTTACCATTTTTATGCACTTTTTTTAATAGGCAAGATAACCAAACTTTTTTAGAATTTTGCGCCCGTGCAGTCACAGATTAGTCATAAGTTTTCATAAACGGCGGCAAGCAGCCGCCCTACAATATAACAATATAAATTGATAGCACAATCCGCCCACCTCCCCTTAGGGCAGGGGAGGCAAATAAGAAAATTTATATGCCGCCGCATAAAAAAACTCCCGTTCCGAAGAACGGGAGTTTTTTGTTTTGTTAGAATCCGAAATCGTCGGGAGTAAATGTACTCTTTTCGCCGCTGACTTTGCCAACGGGGTTGTTTTCATCGAAAGAAAGAGTTATTACATCCAATTCGGTAAATGTAACGATTTTGAATTCAGGTTTGTTAAATGCTTTTGACATTAACTTTTCCTCCTTCTTAACCGTTATATTATAATGTGATGTCCATTGTGTCGCCGGATACTGTTCTGCCGTCTTCAACAACTACAACTGCGGTTACATTCATAACATAGCCTGCTGCTGCGTCGGGAAGATCGATTGTGCAGAAGAATACATAGTCTGATTTTTCAGATATGTCAGCACGGCCGGTTTCAGAAAGAACACCTTCGATGCTGGTGAATACAAGGTCAGTTCTAAATGACTGACTGCGTCCGTTAAGTGTGATGTCGAAGCCGACATAATCATAACCCCAGTGTGTTACTGTATCGTCATAAAGACCGGTTCCTTCATCTTGACCTATACGCTGACGAATACCAAGCCAGTCGATAGTAGCATAGATTACGTATCTGTTAAGACCGTCTACGCCTGCACCCTCAAGTTTAGTAACTTTGGTTTCAAGGGCTTTGTTGTATTCGATTGCTTCGTGCATGGCGTCTTCAAATGTTGTTTGTTCGCCAATATAGTCTTCAACAATCTGAGCCATCTGTCCTCTTACTTCTTCATTTTCACCGATTTCTTTGTCCATACCTGCAAATGCTTCGGTATTGAAGATTGTAGAGGGATTTTCTTCTTCATCTCTCCTGGTGAATTCATAAGTGAAGTTGCCGTCTTCATCTTTGTAGTTTTCAAAGATTTCCTGTGCTTCTTCATAAGCTTCAAGTTCTTCACCGCTTACATAGTCGGTTGTGAAGTAGGAGCCGTCTTTATTAAGAAGTATTACATAGATATTTGTGATAGTGCCGCCGTTATTATTAAGTACGGAGTGGTCACGAACATAGGTAACACTACCGATTTCGCCGCCTTCCATATTAAGGGTTGCGCCGTCAACTGCATTTGTAAGTTGGTCATATCTGTATGAGAGATATACATCGTCGCCGTTTGTTGTAGCAGTACCGTCTGTTACAGAACCGTCATACATATTGAATTCAGCAGTATCATAAACGAATACGTTGCCGCCTAAATCAGCAGAACCGTTATCGATTGTGCCGCCATACATATTAAGTGTTCCGTGAGAACCTGCACCGGATTTGCTGTAATTAAGAGCAATGTTACCGCCCTTAGTTGCTTCACCGCCGGTTACAGAACCGTCATACATATTCATAAAGGCACCTTGGTGAACATAAACGTTACCGCCCTTGCCACCGTCTGTAAGTACGCCGTCCTGGATAGCACCGCTGTAGAAGTTAAATGTACCCTTAACAATGATGTTACCGCCGTCGCCGTTTACTTCGATTGATTTACCGTCGATAACGCCGCCGTCAACGGAAGAAGTGATACCGAGTGTCATTTCAGCCGGAACTTCAAAGATAGCAACTGCATCGGATTTTTCAATCTTAAATCCGTTAAGGTCAAGGTTAAGGTCACCGGTAAGAGTGGTTGTTGCGGAAACGGTTACATCCTTAGTGAGGTAGTAGTTACCTTCACTCGGGAGTGAATCGGTTTCTGTCCACTCGGTGAACTCAACATCAGAGCAGATGTGGTCACCCTTGCCTTCTGCTGCGCCGCCGCATTCACACTGTTCGCGTGTTGCAGGGCCGTTTTTAGCCAATGTACCGTCAGCAGCGAGGACATAGTCTTTTGCAAGAGTATCGTCTAAGAGAATGAAATCTTCATAGCCATCCGGAAGATTGGTAAAGAGCTGTTTACCAACACTCGGGGAAGTACAACTTACTGTTGCTTCGGTAGTAGAGGTAAGTCCGTCAAGATCAATCGGTTTAGAGAAAGAGCCTGCATAAGAGGATACTTCCGATTCACCGGTAATCTTAAAGGTATTGTTTTGGTTATTGCCTGCTTTAACAAGTTTACCGCCATCAATTAAAAGGTTGGCTTTTGCATTGCCTGCAACAACGCTTGAGGTTGAGCCGTCGCCCAAAATTTCGCCGCCGGTCATGGTAAAGTCG
>JAZLFY010000124.1:0-2191 GCA_045616025.1 Acutalibacteraceae bacterium
TATTTCTGCTCCGGCAGGCATGGACCTCCCCACTATCGTTTCCAGTGAAAACGAAAAAACTCTTACAAAAGAAGACAACATCATTTCTGCAGCATCCTGCACCACCAACTGCTTGGCTCCTATGGCTGATACTCTTAACAAGTATGCACCTATCCAAAGCGGTATTATGACCACCGTTCATGCTTATACCGGTGATCAGATGGTACTTGACGGTCCGCAGAGAAAAGGCGACCTTCGCCGTGCTCGTGCAGCAGCAGTTAACATCGTTCCTAACTCTACCGGCGCTGCTAAGGCAATCGGTCTTGTTATTCCCGAACTTAATGGCAAACTTATCGGCTCTCCTCAGCGTGTTCCGGTTCCGACCGGCTCAACCACAATTTTGGTTGCAGTTGTTAAGGGCAAGGATGTTACCGTTGAAGGTATCAATGCCGCTATGAAGGCTGCTTCAAGTGCTTCCTTCGGCTACACCGAAGAACAACTCGTTTCTTCCGATATCGTTGGTATTACCTACGGTTCACTCTTTGATGCTACCCAAACAATGGTTACCAAAATTGACGAAGATACCTATCAGGTACAGGTTGTTTCTTGGTACGATAACGAAAACAGTTACACCAGTCAAATGGTTCGTACCATTAAGTACTTTGCTGAAATCTGATAAACAGTTAAAATTTAAGGACTCCCACCGGGAGTCCTTTTTTTTATTAATAAAATGGTTGTATTATGCGTAAACTGATAATGAGGTGTAATTATGATTTTGAAATGTAATTTAAAGCGGCTTGTTATCAGTTTACTAATACCGCTGCTTGCCGGAGGGTTTTCGGCGCTTATAACAGGAAAGGATATGGATATTTACGGCAGTATAAAACGGCCTCCGCTTTCTCCGCCGGGAATAGTCTTTCCGATAGTATGGACGGTGCTTTATATTCTTATGGGTATTTCACTTTACCTTATTTGGAATAATGAAAAAACCTACGAAAATAAATCTTCCGCCTATTTGTTTTTTGCGATAAGTTTATTCTTAAATCTTATATGGTCACCGGTTTTCTTTTCGGCAAGACAGTATTTGGGCGCAATATTCGTTCTTGTGGCGCTTTTAATAACAGTAATAATAACAATAATTAAATACTGTAAAATAAATAAAACGGCGGCATATTTGCAAATACCGTATATAATATGGCTTTTATGCGCTCTTTATCTTAATATAGGTGTTTATATTTTAAACAGATAAAAAACACTGTCATTAATGACCGTGTTAATTTTTTAAAAACTAATCTTTAAGTTCGGAAGTGCAATGCGGACAACGGGTTGCATCAAGTGCAATTTCGCTTTTGCAGAAAGGACAAATCTTTGTTGTCGGTGCGGCTTCTTCTTCCTTTTTCTTGCCTATAGCCATAAGTCTGTTCATACCGCGTACAAGTAAGAAGAGTACCAAAGCAACAATAATAAAATTGATTACCGCAGTAAGAAATGCCGAAAGGAAACCTAAAAGTTCAGCACTCGTATATAAATCTTTGTGCGCACGGGTGACGAAATCAAGAATAGGTTGGATGAAGTTTGCGGTAAGTGCGGTAACGATTGCCGTAAATGCACCGCCGATGATAATACCGACAGCCATGTCAAGCACATTACCTTTAAGGGCGAATTCTTTAAACTCTTTTAAAAACTTTTTCATTAAAATTCCTCCAAATTTTTATTTTCCGTAACTTATTTTACCATATTTTTCAAAAAAAGTAAATATTTTTTTAAGTAATTTTTTGTAATTAAATCGAATATTTTGTGTGCGAAGAATAAGACACCAAACAACATACTGTATACGCCCTTAATTTTATGTAGAAAAATGTAGTTTTTGGCGGTAAAAAATGTCAGTAAAATACAAAATTATGCTTGCTTTTTGCAGAAATGTATGGTAATATATGGTTGCAAAAAACATTTTGGAGGTACATAAACATGGAAAAGAAATTAAAAATAGTTATTGCAGACGACACAACGGCTCTTGGTGAAACCTGTGCGAAAGCGCTTAAAAGTTACGGTATGGATGTTTCACTTTGCGAAAAGGACGGACTTAAAGTAATTGATGCCGCAAAGAGAATCAAACCCGATGTAATTTTGGCGGATGTATTTATGCCAAACCTTGATATTTTGGGCGTTTTGTCCGAAATAAACGGTTGGGAAGAAAAGGACAAGCCAATGG
>JAZLFY010000125.1:0-2684 GCA_045616025.1 Acutalibacteraceae bacterium
TACCGAAACCGAAAAAGGCACATATATTTTAAATGCCAACGATTTGTGTATGGCGCCTTATCTTGACAAAATGGCGGCGGCAGGTGTTGACTCAATTAAAATTGAGGGCAGAGCCAAAACCGATTATTATGTTGCCGTAACGGCAAATGCGTATAAAGGCGCACTTAAAAGTCTTGAAAAATCGGGCGGAAAAGACTGGACTTTACCCACTTGGGTAGAGGACGAGCTCGGCAAAATCAGTCACCGCACATATTCAACCGGTTTTTATTTCGGGCGACCAAACAATGCGCAAACCTACGAAAATGCAGGCTATATCCGTGACTATGCAATAGCGGCAATAGTTGATGGGTATGAGGACGGGTGCATTTTGGCTACCGTAAAGAATAAATTTTTACTTTCGACACCGCTTGACTGTCTTGAAGCGGGAAGCGAGCCGTTTATTATCAAAACGGATAAACTTTTTAATTCAAAAGGCGAGCCGATAGAAATGGCAAACCAACCTATGACACAAATTAAAATACCCTTTAGTAGAGAAGTCAAAAAGGGCTCAATGCTTCGTATGAAGACCGAAAAAGCAGATTAAACATCTGCTTTTTTGGTACATAATAAATAAGGGTGGTGAAACTATGCAAAAGTTTAAGGTAACGGGAATGACCTGTGCGGCGTGCAGCACCCGTGTTGAAGCGGCGGTGCGAAAACTTGACAATGTATCCGATGTAAGTGTTAATCTTTTAACGGGAGATTTAACGGTTGAGGGAAATGTTGACAGTGCCCTTATAATTTCGGCGGTAATTCGTGCAGGGTACGGTGTCGAAACCGAAAACACCGTGAAAAAGCCCGAAAACACCGAAATAAAAGCACTTAAAAAACGGCTTATTCTGTCTCTCTGTGTTTTAATACCGCTTTTGTATATTTCAATGTTTCATCATCTTTTTTCGGCACCTCTGCCGAAATTTTTAAATGATACAACACTTCTTGCGGTATTACAAATGATACTCTCTTTTGTAATAATAATTATAAACCGTAAATTTTTTATAAGCGGCACAAAGGCAGTATTTAATTTATCCCCCAATATGGATACGCTTGTGTCTTTGGGTGCAGGGGTTTCGTTTATTTACAGTACGGTGCTTGTTGTTCTGTCTTTTGGCAACGCCAAACCGCTTACTTCTGCACTTTATTTTGAGTCGGCAGGTATGATATTGACCCTTATAACCGTCGGCAAATTGCTTGAAGCCATCGCAAAAGGTAAAACCGTAAACGCCATAAACGATTTAAAAGAACTTATGCCTTCGTATGCGGTTGTATTGCGTGACGGCAAAGAGCAGACAATCGGCATCAAAAACCTTAAAGCAGGGGATATTTTTGTTGTCCGTGCAGGCGAAAGTTTTGCCGCCGACGGTACTGTAATTGAGGGTGCTGCCTATGTTGACGAGTCGGCAATAACGGGGGAAAGTGTCCCCGTAAACAAGCAAGACGGAGATAATGTAATATCTGCCACGGTTAATTTAAACGGCCATTTAAAATGCCGTGCTAATAAGGTTGGTAAAGACAGTACCTTTGCCAAAATAATTGAAACGGTGAGCGATGCAAACGCCACAAAAGCACCTATTGCCCGTCTTGCCGATAAGGTGTCGGGAATTTTCGTTCCCGCCGTTCTTTTGGTGGCGGTAATCACCTTTGCTCTCTGGATGCTTTTCGGCAGTGACTTGTCCTTTGCGCTTACCCGTGCGGTGTCGGTGCTGGTTATTTCCTGCCCCTGCGCATTAGGTCTTGCAACACCGGTTGCAATAATGGTGTCCTCGGGTGTCGGGGCTAAAAGCGGCATACTTTATAAAACGGCACAGTCACTTGAAATCTGCGGCAGGGCAGACACGGTGGTACTCGATAAAACAGGAACGCTAACAAGCGGCAAAATTGCCGTTACCGATATACAAAGTGAAAACGAGGAGGAACTTTTAAATACTGCCTTTTCACTTGAAAAATCAAGTTCACATCCTTTGTCCCTTGCCGTTTGCGAATATGCAGAAAAAAACGGTGCAAAGTGCGGCGCGGTTAAAGATTTCACCGAAATTGCAGGCGTCGGTATAAAGGGCGAAATTGAGGGTGAAATTTGTTACGGCGTAAATTATTCTTTTGCCAAAGAAAAGGTGAATTTAAAAGAGGAAAATGATAATTTTATCGACTCTGTTACAGAGAAAGGCAAAACGCCGCTTGTCTTTATAAAGGGCGAAAAACTGCTCGGTATAATCGCCGTTGCGGACACACCTAAACCCGATTCCGCAGTTGCGGTAAACAAACTTAAAAACATGGGCAAAGAAGTTTATCTTTTAACGGGAGATAACGAGAAAACCGCCCGTGCAATAGCAGGTGCGGTTGATATAGAAAATGTATATGCAGGTTTACTTCCCGATAAAAAGGTTAAAATAATAGAAAATCTTAAAAAGCAAAATAAAACCGTGGTAATGGTAGGTGACGGAATAAACGATGCACCGGCACTTACCTGTGCCGATGTGGGAATTTCGGTGGGCGGCAGTAAAGATATTGCCGCAAAAAGCGCCGATGCCGTTTTAATGAGAAGCAGTCTTATGGGTGTTGTTAATGCTCTGCGGCTCGGCAAAAAAACGCTAACTGTTATAAAACAAAATCTTTTCTGGGCGTCTATTTATAATGTAATTATGATACCG
>JAZLFY010000126.1:0-3402 GCA_045616025.1 Acutalibacteraceae bacterium
TATTTTACTTTACTGCGCTTTCTGCGGCGGTTTTTGTTAAGGTGAATAACTGCAATTATAAAGCATAAAACCGCAACGCCAATTAAAACATAAATAATCTTCATATAGGTTGAAGCGAAAAAATTTTTAATGGCACGAAGACAAATAAGCATTATACTGCTGTTTATCTTTTCGTGGGAAACAAGTTCCACCGTGCCGAGTTTCTGTTCGGCATAGATTATATCCGCCGTTCCTATTACCTGACCTTTTTTAATCGGTGCATCAACCTTTGTGCCGGGCTTTATGTTGGACTTAATCTTGACGGTTGATTCGTCTGCATCTTTTGGCAGTACCGAAATAAAACTTTCTTTAACATAAAGGGATAGATAATCGGTTGAAAGCGACAGTTCAACCGGCACTTCGCAAACGGGGGAATTTGTATCGGCTACCTTTTTATAGGTGAAATTGTTAAATGCCCATTTATAAAGATTTTTTGTGTCTACAAAATCGCGTCTTGTCGGGGCTTTCGGCGGACAACCGAAAACAAGGCACATATAGTTCTGACCGTTATACGAAGCGGTGGAAACAAGACATCTTCCTGCTTCGTCGGTGTAACCTGTTTTAACACCTTTTGCATATTGGTAATAATAATTTGTGGTGTTGTCCTGCATAAAGTTGGTGGTGGAAAGTGTGCGTTCTCTTGACATATTTGTTTTGGGTACGGTATAACGGGCACTTTCGCAAATTGTCTTAAATGTTTCGTTTTTAAGGGCGTACCGTGTAAGAATATAGGTATCGTTTGCCGTGGTGTAGTTTTCTTCGCTGTGCAGACCTACGGGGTTTTGGTAATGTGTGCCGGTAAGCCCTAATTCCTGTGCCTTATCGTTCATCATTTTTACAAAGTTGTCTACCGTATCACCGAAAGTAATGGCAAGCAGATATGCGCAGTCGCCGTAAGAAGCCATAAGAACGAAATAAGCCAAATCAAGATGTGTTATTTCTTCGCCCACCTTTAAAAGCGAAACCGAACTGCCCGTACCGGTGATAAGGGGGTCAATCTCCGCCGTCATGGTAACCTTCGCCTCGGGGTTATAACGGTCACTTTCAAGCATAAGAATAACCGTCATAATCTTTGTGATGGAGGCAGGGTAAACCTTTTTGTCCTCGTTCTTTGCATAAAGCGTTTGATTTGTGTCAAGCGATTTCAAAAGTACCGCATCGGCACTTATATCAAAGCCGGTCGGGGTATAGGAAAATGCGGCGCTTGACACCGTAAAAACAATAATTATGCAAAAAAATACAGAAAAAATCTTTTTTATCATAGAAATATCCTCGAATATAGTGTATAATGATAAAAATATTATACACTATATATTGACAAATTGAAAGAGTTAAAATAAAATTTAATTAAGAAATTTAAAAAAAAAGGGGGGATACCTACGGTTTACATTACGGGAGATATGCACGGTTGTCTTGAACGGCTTTATTCAAAAGAGTTCAGAAAACTAAAACGGGGCGATGTACTTATTGTCTGCGGCGATTTCGGTTACATATTTTCGGGCGGTAAGGAAGAAAAAAAGGTAATAAACTTTTTTGCAAACCGCAGGTTTACCACCGCTTTTGTTGACGGCACCCACGATAATTTAGATAAAATTTTCAGTTGCCGCCAAACCGTATGGCACGGCGGAAATGTTCACCGTATAAAGGGTAATTTAATTCACCTTATGCGAGGACAGATTTTTAAGATAGAGGGCAACACGTTTTTTACCTTCGGCGGCGGAGAAAGTGAAGACAAGGATATGCGCGTTAAGTTAGGTCTTTGGTGGCGCACCGAAGAGCCGACACCTGCCGAAATGGCGGACGGCGCAAAAACGCTTGACAGTGCAGGTTGCTCGGTTGATTACATAATCACCCACGAGCCGCCATCCCTTGTTAAAAGCGCAATGCTTTTAAGAAAAGGACTGCCCGACCATGTTAATAAAGTTAACGGCTATCTTGAAGAAATAGGGCGGTCGTGTACCTTTAAACACTGGTATTTCGGCTCGCTTCACGAGGACAGAATAATTACGCAGTATCATACATGCGTTTTTGAAAAATTACTTCCGATTTTGCCGAAGTCAAACGGTGAAACCGAGAAAGTTTAATTTAGCATATTTTATACAAAAGAGCCGTATTTACGTACAATCTCTACAAGTTCATCGGTGTTTATGTCGGTTACACAAATACCTTGTCTTTTCGCAAGTCCTGCGGCTATACCTGCGGCCTGACCCATTTCCATACAAGGCGCCTGAACACGAATAGCGGCAAAAGCCTCGCTATCGGCAGAAGCGGCACGACCGGCAACAAGCAGGTTTTTATACTCGTTTGTGATAAGACTGCGATAGGGGATATAACCGGCGTCTTTCGGGAAGGTGAGTTTTTGTCCCTCGTCACCGGGAAGGTGAATATCAACCGGATGACAGGCACGTGCGATAGAGTCGGGGAACTTGACCGTGTTTACATATTCCTCGCCGGTGAGTACGTGCACACCCTTAATTCTTCTTGTTTCTCTGACACCTGCCATAGGTGCGGTAGAGGCTATTTTTGCATTTTTGAACTCGGGAACATGTTTGCAGATAAGTTCAACAAGGCGGAAAATATCTTCACGCATTTTGCATTCCGCCTCGCAGTATTCTTCTGCCTTTGTAGCGTCAACCGCCGAACGTGTCATATTAACTGTGATACAACCGTCCTCAAGAGTGGTAGCAAGCCAAGGTCCGCCAAACTGCGGAACATACTCGCCCTCTTCACGAAGTTTGAAAAGAGTATCACGGATAAACACCGCCTGATGATTAAAACGGTGGTTTTTTTGATGTATTATGTGCATACGCTCAGTCGTGGTATCAACGCCTGAGAGAATAAAACAAAATGAACCGGGTTGCATACGTTCACTAAGCGGCAACATAGGAACGCCGGCAAAGTTGGCAAGGTCACCGTCGCCCGTTGCATCAACAAATGTTTCAGCCTCAATAGCCGAAATGCCCGATTTGTTTGTGACAAATATTCTTTTGATTTTTTTGTCGTCACACTCGGCTCCTATTAAAAATGTGTTCATCATAAGTTTGACACCGGCGCCCAAAAGCATTCTTTGCGCAACAAGTTTATATATTTCGGGGTTGAACGAAACGTTGCAGCGTGGCTCCTCAACAATACCGCCGCCTGCCTTTACAAGTTCGTTTGCAAACTCCCAGGGAATACCGCCGGTAACAAGTGAGCCGTTATATGCAAACTCGCTCATAGGGTCAACGTATCCGGCTGTTGCCATTCCGCCGAAGAAACCGAAACGCTCAATTATAAGAGTTTTACATCCCTCTCTTGCAGCGGCAAGAGCGGCACCGATACCTGCAGGACCGCCTCCGCAAACAACAACGTCATATTTTCCCG
>JAZLFY010000127.1:0-1581 GCA_045616025.1 Acutalibacteraceae bacterium
ATGCCGCACCCTACAACATATCAATATGTTTTGTGCGTATCACACACCCATTTTTGTTATTCGACAAAATATTTATCCTCTGCCCATTTTTCGGGGTTTGTGTCGATATAATTCCAAATTTTTAAATAATCGTTTTCGTCACGGATAATATGGTCGTAAAATGAGCGTTGCCATAAAGTTTTCCCATATTGTTTTGTTGTAAACGATTTCATCCGTCCTATTATATCTTGTAGGGGAGGGTTTCCATGCCCTCCCCTACTTGATTATCCGTATTATCAGGTGTTGACGGTGAAACAACATTACATAATATTTTTTGTTTCTTTTCCGTACATATTGTTATAAAATAATAACCATTTGCCGAACAATCGAAATTTTCTAACCTTATTTTCTTTCGTGTTTCCATTTTATCACCGAAAATATTATAATAACAATATATATCAACAAATGATTTGTCCGCATTGCGAACATTTTAATTATCGGACATAATATTTATCTTCCGCCCATTTGTGGGTGCTTTTTTTATGTCGGAAATTCCACGCCGTATTCGGCGCCGACCTGTTTTAATTCATTTATAAGTACATCGGACAGTTCTATGCCCTCTTTTTGTGCCGCTTCTTCCTTACGGTCCTCGATTTCGCCGGGGATTAACACTTCGTCTGTGCCGGGGGCGGTGGGAACGGCTTTGAATTCTTCTATCATTTTATCGGTGCGGCGGCAAAATTCGTCAAGCGGTAAAAATTTCGACACATCAATAACCGCCATTTGATAACCCAGATTTTGCGGATGTTCGAAATCTTTCCAGAAAGAATTTGTATGACGGGAGTCGCCTGCCCCTGCAAGACAGCAACAAAGCATATCAATTATCAGTCCTATGCCGTAACCTTTATATCCGCCAAACGGCAGCAGCATTTTGGCTTCAAGTGCTTCGTTTGGGTCGTCGGTCGGTTTGCCGTCCTTACCGTTTGCCCAGGTGGTGGGAATCTTTCTGCCCTCTTTTTGGGCAAGCACGATTTTACCGCGCGCCGCCATACTTGTTGCCATATCAAGACAAACGGGTTTGTGCTCCTTTGCAGGAAGGGCAACGGAAATCGGGTTTGTGCCGAGCATCGGTTTAAAGCCGCCAAAGGGCACAACCCCTGCTTCGGCATTACAGGAAACAAGTGCTATCATGCCTTTGCTTGCGGCATATTTTGTATAGAACGAAAGTGCACCCCAGTGTGTTCCGCCCTTTGCAACGGCAAAGCAACAACCCGACTGTTTCGCCTTTTCGATGCATTTATCCATCATATCTCTGCCCATCTTTACGCCGACACCGGCTTTGGCATTAAAATAATAGGTAGAGGGGGTTTCGTTGATTATTTCAAGTTCTTCCCCGCTTTTTATAACCTTTGCGGAAATTCTTTTTGAATAAATACCGAGACGTGATATACCGTGAGAACCGATACCGCGACTGTCGGCGTGAATAAGCGCCTTTGCAAATATATCGGCTTCCTCTTTTGTAATTCCGGCGTTAAACAAAACATCACTTGTAAAACTTTCAAGTTTTTGTACATTGATTTTCATTTTTTAAAACCTCTTTTC
>JAZLFY010000128.1:0-6440 GCA_045616025.1 Acutalibacteraceae bacterium
GTACCACCCGAATTGGTTGATAAACAACCCACTTTACAGCAAATACTGCTTGCGAAAGTAACGCTTCGCCGACGGCGCCCCTACTAAACAAAAGTTTTTCAGTTTGCGGCTAAAAAGTGTTCTTCACCGTGTGCGTTTGACGGCGTTTCCACTGTCCGCCGTTCACTGTGCACCGTTTACACGGTTACTTTTCTTCATCACTGCTTTTAACGGTTGAATTATAACATTTACCCGTTGTTATGTCAATAACTTTTTCATAAACAGTCGGTTTTTCGGGTATATCCTCCGGCATTTTACGGAATTCGCTTGGTGTTATACCGCAATGTTTTAAGAATATGCGGTTAAACGAACTTTGATTACGGAAACCGCACTCGTAGGCAACTTCGCTTATTGTACGGTCACTTGAAAGCAGAAGATTTTGCGCCATACTTATACGGTAGGAATTTATAAGAACACGGAAATTGCACTTAAATGTTTCGGAAATTACATGGGAAATATAGTATTTGTTGTAACTTAAATCTCTTGCAATATCTTCAAGTGTAATTTCTTTTGTGTAGTTGTCGAGAAGATACAGAATAAGACGCTGAATAAGGTCGTTATCCGCCGAGCGCTCTGTAAGTTCCATACAGTTAAGTATCTCACCCAAAATTGCCGAAATGTAACCTGCAAGAATATTGTTTCTGGTGCTTGGTGTAAAATTTCTTACCTCATCCGTTCTGTCAAAAAGGGTGTAAACAATTTCGGGGAATTCGCCCCGTTTTAAGACGGGGACTAACGGAATATTGTGAGAAAGTAAATCGTGAAGCGGAACAAAAAAATCGTCATCGGCAATAATTATCGAGCCCTCTGCATCACCTTTTTCAATTGAATGCAGGATATTCGGAAAGACAACATAAATGTCCCCCGATTTAAGGTGATATGATTTGCCGTCTATTAAAACATCCAAACCATCGGATTTAACAAGCAAAATTTCCACCTGTTTGTGAAATCTTGCGGGATATAAACCTATTTTTTTGTGTGAAGAAACATAAATGGCACTGTTGCGCAGTTCGTATTTTGGGAACATACTAACCCACCTATCCGCAATTTTTCATAAAATAATTTCTTTTTTTGTTAAGATTTTTGCCGAATTTGTGCTATTATATAGTTAGGTTGACAATGAAATATTGCTACCGTTTATTATTATAACAGAAGGTGTTTAAAATGTCAAAATTTATTCCTTTTCCCGCATATCACGATTTTGCGCCGATTGATATTTCTTACTGCTTTAAATCCGAAAAGCCGGCAGGCAAGCACGGATTTTTAAGGGTAAACGGCGACAATTTCGAGTTTGAAGACGGAACGGTTGTCCGCTTTTGGGGTACCAACCTTAACAGCGGCGCAGTATTCCCCGACCACGATTATGCCGAAAAACTTGCAAAAAGAATTGCGGCTTACGGTTGTAACATGGTGCGCTTCCACCAGATTGACTCGGAATGGGCAACCCCGAGCATTTACCAGATGACCAAAGGTGAACGGCTTCGCAACACCTCCACATACAGCGACGAAGCATTTGACCGTATGGACTATCTTATTTATTGCCTTAAAAAAGAGGGCATTTATGTATTCCTTGATATGCTGACATACAGAAAATTCAAGGCGGAAGACGGCGTTGCAAGTTCGGTTGAACTTATTAACCGCGCCGCACCCTATTGCATATTTGACGAAAAACTTATTGAACTTCAAAAAGAATATATGAAGAAATTATGGGAGCATTATAACCCCTACACAAAACTTCATTACAAAGACGACCCGGTTATAGCACTTAGCGATGTTGCCAACGAGGTTGACCTTTTCGGTTGTTTCAGGCACGAAATTAAGGTTGAGCCGTATGCCACCAATTTCCGCAATATGTTTAAAGAGTGGCTTAAAGAAAAGGGTGATACCTCGGTTGACACCGACACCGTTGACCTTAACGACCGCACAAACGATACGCTTAACGAATTTAAGATTACCGTTGTTGAAAATTACTACAACTCAATGTTTGATTATATGCGTTCTCTCGGCGCTCGCGTACCCTTTACCGGCACCAACTATTCGTGGAAATGGGTTTCCTGCAAAGCGGCGCAGGGTACGGGCGATTTTAAGGACTCCCACCTTAACATCCGCTTTATGACCTGGAACCCCGGCAAGAAAATTTCCCGTGATGTATGTATTCACGACCAAGCCGAGTGGGGCGGTATGAGAAATGCCCGTATGCGTGAATTCGGCAAGCCTTTCTTTACATCCGAGTGGGATGTAACCTATCCGAATAAATACCGTGCCGAAAGTTCGGTAGTTTTGGCGGCGGTCGGCAGACTTCAAAACTGGTCGGGTTACACCATACACACCTATGCTTACACTTCCCTGCTTCAGCATATGGACATTCTCGGCAAAGAGGTAAGCAGTGAAACAATCGGTAATGTCGGTTACCGTGAGGGTATATTCGCCACATGGAACGACCCGGCAAAATTCGGTATGTTCTACCACGCTTCGCTTATTACCCGAAGAGGTGATGTTAAGCCGGCAAACAACAAGATAACCATTAAGGTTACAAAACTTGATGCCGATAACAAAAACGCACCCGGTACACTTACCACCACCGAAAAGACCGCATTTATGGCTGCAACCGAACTTTCCCAAATTGCAACCGATTACCGCGGTGTCTGCAAGGATGCGGTGGACGATTACACACCCATTGTTGACCTTTCAAAAGGCGAGGTTACATCCGATACCGGCGAACTTTACAGAAGTTGGGAAAAGATGTACGGCACAATTGATACCAAAATGACCAAGGCGGTTTACGGAAGATTATCAAAGCAAAAAGAGCCTATCGTTCTTGACGGTATGACGGTTAGTTGCAAAAACAACTATGCCACCATTGCCCTTTCTTCCCTTAATAACGATTTGGATATTGAACACACCGACTCAATGCTCTTAACCACTGTCGGCAGGGTTGAAAACACCGACCAGAAGATGTCGGTAGCACCCGAAATCTGGCAGACGGGTAACAATGTTCCGCCCTATATGCAGATGGACGATTTGGGCAAACCGCCTATTATCTGCGAAGTTATCGAGGCAGACATTGCCATTAAGACCGACCGCACAAATCTTGTTGTTTGGGCGGTTAACGCCGAGGGCGTATTTGTCGGCAATGTTCCGGTAGTTTATGAGGACGGATATGCGAAATTCTCGCTCGGCAAAAAGTCACCGTCAATTTATTACCTTATTCAGGCAGAATAAAACAAAACACGGCACATCCGAAAATGTGCCGTGTTTTTCGTATATTTTTTTATGCCGCATTTAATCTTTCGTTTCGTTTTGCAAGTATTTTATCCTTTGTTTTAGAATAAATAACCGTAAATACAAGGGTAAGTATAAATGTTAATACGAAATTGATAATACTGCCCGAAACGGTAGACAAATTAATTTTAAGCAAAGGAATACCGAGTTTTGAAGAAGCAAGCGACAGCACTCTTAACATAACACCGTCAATAAGCACATGACTTGCCATAATGACAAATGTGTGGGATCCGCAATATTTAAGGAACCGAGATTTTTTAAGAAAATCGCCGAGGATAAGCATTGCCGCCGTACCGCATATACCGATTATATAAAGCCAAAATCCGTTATTAAGTCTTCTGCTTCCGATAGATGCCGAGCCGTTGATATCCGCAAAGATAAATGCAATCGCAAAGGTAAGAACAAACAATACAATTTTAACAAATGTAAATTTAACCGACTGCTCAACATCAAAATATTTTTCTTTAATAAAGGGAAATGAAATTTTACCCAACACAAAGAAACCCAATACAAAGCAGGCAGAACTGAAATTCCACGGCAAGAGTGAAAAATCAATCGGGCAATATTTACTTTCGGTAAACCAACCGAACACGACAATTAAAACCGTAAGCAAAGCCATTACTGTCGGGTTTTTGATTTTTGAAAGAAAATAGTAAATAATCATTGTCATAAAAAGACAGGGAACAAACCAAAGCGGAGTATCAACCGTGTGGAAATAACTTGAACCGGGCGCCCAAATTATTATCGCTATGTTTTTAAGCACAAACAATGCGGCATCCTTTACGGTTATTCCGGACATAATGTTTCCCATCAGGTGAATTACCGTTCCTATTCCCGCAAATAAAACATACGGGCAAATAAGAGTTTTTAATTTGTCGTACATAAATGCACCGAAGTTTTTGTATTTTTCGGGTTTAAAAAACATTCCGGCAAAAATAAAGAAAAGCGGCATACGAACACAAAAAGAATATATCCAATTAAGCATATCTTCTTTTAATAATGTATGGGATGCCACAACAAAAATTATTGCAATACCTTTTGCAACATCAATAGCTTCTATTCTCTTTTTAGCAGTCAAAAGATTACCTCCCATAAAATAATTACATTGAAATTATAAAAAAATAATTGCTAAAAGTCAAATGTTATTTAGTCTAAATATAAAAATTACCAAAATGCTGGTTTTATTATTTGTTTTGTAGTATAATGATTTCGAGGTGGACGAAATGCTTAAAAAGTTTTTGAGTTATTATAAGCCGCATAAGGTTTTGTTTTTCTTTGATATGCTGGCTTCTTTGCTTATTTCGGGGATAGGTATTTTATATCCTATGTTTACCAACAAACTGCTTAAAACCTATATCCCGAATAAAAATACCCGTATGATTATAATTGCCGGCGGCGCACTTTTGCT
Organism: Acutalibacteraceae bacterium; assembly: GCA_045616025.1. Lineage (GTDB taxonomy): Bacteria > Bacillota > Clostridia > Oscillospirales > Acutalibacteraceae > UBA737. The sequence goes on from JAZLFY010000128.1 coordinate 4,730, forward strand.
GCTTTATTTTATACGGCTATTGCTCAGGTATTTCGTTCAGTATTACGGTCATATAATCGGTACCGATATGCAGGCGCAGATGCGACGGGATATGTTCTCCCATCTGCAAACACTTCCCTATTCATATTTTGACAACCACGAAACCGGTAAAATTTTATCCCGAATTACAAGCGACCTGTTTGATATAAGCGAACTTGCCCACCACGGCCCCGAAAATATTATTATTTCTTCCCTTTCGATTATCGGCTCGTTTATCTATCTTTGCACAATCAATGTTCCGCTGACGCTTATAATATTTGCGTGTGTTCCCGTTTTGTTCTTTGTTTCACGCTTTTTCCGTGTTCGTATGCGCGAGGCGTTTAAGGAGCGCCGCGTCACCACGGCAGGTATTAACGCATCTATTGAAAGCAGTATAACGGGTATCCGTGTTACCAAAGCATTTGTACGAAGCGAACACGAATTCCATAAATTTGAAAAGAACAACCAACTGTTTGTAGATGCATCAAGAAAGTCATATAAAGCAATGGCTTATTTTCACTCAATAAATCATTTTATTATTGACTTTTTTAATGTTGTAATAATTATTGTGGGCGGAATTTTCACCTATAAAAACTTTATTGATTTTGCCGATTACACAACCTTTGTAATTTCGGTAAACATTTTCGTAAACCCCGTAACCACACTTATAGGATTTATGGAACAGTTCCAGAACGGTGCAACGGGATTTGAAAGATTTATTGAGGTTATGGAAGAAAAGCCGGAATTTGAAAACCCCGATGCCACGCCCCTTACGGATGTTAAGGGCGAAATTGAAATTAAAGATTTGTCTTTTGAGTATAACGAGGACGAGGCGGTACTTAAAGACATAAATCTTAAAATAAATGCAGGCGAAAAGCTGGCACTTGTCGGACACAGCGGCGGCGGGAAAACCACCCTTTGCCACCTTATTCCGAATTTTTACAAGGTAACCGACGGCGAAATTTTAATTGACGGCAGAAACATAAACGATATAACCTTTGCTTCGCTTCGTCAAAACATAGGCATTGTCCAGCAGGATGTATTCCTTTTTTCAGGCACGATAAAAGATAATATTCTTTACGGCAACCCGAATGCCACAAAAGAAGAAATTATTACTGCGGCAAAACGGGCAAATATTCACGATTACATAACCACGCTTCCGAACGGTTACGATACCGACATAGGCGAGCGGGGAATTAAACTTTCAGGCGGACAGAAACAGCGGCTATCCATTGCCCGCGTGTTCCTTAAAGACCCTGCAATACTTATTCTTGACGAGGCGACAAGCGCACTTGACAACACCACCGAAATTCTTATTCAGCAGGCGCTTGACGAACTCTGCAAAGGCAGAACAACACTTGTTGTTGCCCACCGCCTTTCCACCATTAAGACCGCCGACGAAATCGCCGTTATTGATAAGGGCAAACTTATTCAAAAAGGCACCCACGAACAGTTAATGGACGAAGGCGGAATATATAAAGCACTTTATATGTTGCAGTTTAGAGATGAATAGTAACAAAATGCTGAGAGTGAAGTTAAGGTATCCTGCGGACACGATATAAATTTTCCTATTTGCCTCCCCTGCCCTAAGGGGTGATTCCCCACAGTGTGGGGAAATGTCGCAAAGCGACAAAGGGGACGGGCTCCTGTTAGGAGGGGGACCGCTTGCGGTGGTGGGGTATAATAAATTCTG
>JAZLFY010000129.1:0-1057 GCA_045616025.1 Acutalibacteraceae bacterium
TCTTAAAGCGCATAGGCATAACCGACCTATCGGTTATAAAAGAGCAGGAATTACCAAACGGTAATTTCCCCACTTCCCCCTATCCGAACCCCGAAATCCGTGAGGCATTTACCCTGGCGCTTAAAGAAGCACAAACCGCAAAACCCGATTTACTGCTTGCAACCGACCCCGACTGTGACCGTGTTGGAATTGCAGTATTAAATAAAGGCGAATACACCCTGCTTACCGGCAACGAGGTCGGTATTCTGCTTCTTAATTACATTTTGTCCTGCCGACTTGCTAAGGGCAATTTGCCCGAAAATCCCGTTGCGGTAAAAACCATTGTTTCAAGCGAACTTTGTAAGGTTATCGCCAAGGACTATTCCTGCACACTTTTAGAGGTTTTGACCGGCTTTAAGTTTATAGGCGAGCAAATCACCAAACTTGAAAAAAAAGGCGAACAAGACCGTTATGTATTCGGTTATGAAGAAAGTTACGGTTATCTTATAGGTACACACGCGCGTGATAAAGACGGAGTTGTTGCATCAATGCTTATTTGCGAAATGGCGGCTTATTATAAGTCAAAGGGGATTAACCTGATTGAGCAACTTGAAAACATTTATAAAAAATACGGATATTACCTTTCCGCACAAAAAAGTTTCGTAAGCGAAGGTCAGGCAGGGCTTAAAAAGATTGCCGATACAATGGTAAGGGTCAGAAACAATCCGCCCACAGATTTTGCAGGGTTAAAAGTTGTAACATTTAAAGATTTTGACTCTTCCGTTTCAACCGATATTTTGTCAGGCAAAACCGAAAAAATTGATTTGCCGAAATCAAATGTTTTGGGCTTTTATTTAAGTGACGGCAGTTCGGTAATTATAAGACCTTCGGGCACAGAGCCGAAAATCAAACTTTATATAAATGCCGTAGGAAATGACGAATTATCGGCTAACCAAAAGCGCAGCGAACTTGAAAAAGCCGGAGAGAGGTTACTTGGTTTTTAAAAATTTTCAGAAAAGTCTCCTTTGGGACTTTTCTTTTTTATATAAGTATGGTATAATATATATAATTATATTTT
>JAZLFY010000130.1:0-3920 GCA_045616025.1 Acutalibacteraceae bacterium
ACGCCCTTTCCCCAAAACGTATACGTGTCGCCGTCAGGCAAAACGCTGTTAAAAAGTTCTCTCGCTATCGAAAACATACCGGGGTCCCAACCGCAGGATATAAGGGCGGTTTTGCCCGACTGTTTTGCCGCACTGTCAACCTTTTCAAAATGAGAAGGAATATTGTTATGATTATCAAAACTGTCAACAACATTAAAGTTCTTTGCAAGTTCGGGTGTCATAACCGGCAGGTCGGTTGCACTGCCGCCGCAGATAATAAGAACATCAATTTTTTCTTTAAAATCAATAATACTGTCCGCTTTATACACCGGAACACCAGTAACGGTGTGAACTTCACCCGGGTTTCTTCTTGTAAAAGCGCCGACAATTTTCATATCGGGCGAAACACTTGCGGCATATTCAACACCGCGCGCAAGATTTCCGTAACCATAAATGCCGATATTCATATTTTTCCCTCTTTCATATTTTATTTCGCTGATTTGTATATCGTGTATGCAATACATATCGCAAAACATTTATGTTTTATTTCGCTACTGCGAAGCAGTAATCAATACGCCTTACCCCAATAAAGCATATACTTTGCTTTTTTGCCGCAGCATACACAGGTATCGGAGATTTCTTCCTGTTCAAAAGGAATACAACGGGAACTTACCCCTGCTTCGTCCTTTAATTTTTCTTCACATTCAAGACTGCCGCACCACATAGCACGGATAAAGCCGGGCTTATTGTCGGCAATACTTTTCAGTTCTTCAAAATTGTGTGCATCGTAGGTCATACTGTCCCTGCGCTCTGATGCCTTTTGATAAAGTCCGTCACGAACGGCAGTTAAAAGTTTTGGTATTTCGGTTTCAAGGTCTTCAAGTTTTACGGTTATTTTTTCACCGTTATCACGGCGAACGCAAACGCAAACACCGTTTTCTATATCTTTAGGGCCTATTTCAACACGGACGGGAACACCCTTCATTTCGTATTCGGCGAATTTCCAACCGGGTGTTTGTTCGGATTTATCAAGTTTTACGCGGCATACCGTTTTAAGACGGGAATAAAGTTCCTCTGCCTTTTCGAGTACGCCCTCTTTATGAGAGGCAATGGGAACAATAACCGCCTGAATAGGTGCAATGGCAGGAGGAAGAACAAGTCCTCTTTCGTCGCCGTGTGTCATAATTATTGCGCCGATAAGACGGGTGGAAGTGCCCCACGAGGTTTGATAAGGATAGGAAAGTTTGTTTTCCTTATCGGTATACTGTACCTCAAACGCGCGGGAAAAACCGTCACCGAAATAGTGGGAAGTGCCGCTTTGAAGTGCCTTACCGTCGTGCATAAGTGCCTCTATTGTATATGTAGCCTCAGCACCGGCAAAGCGCTCTTTTTCGGTCTTTTGTCCCTTAACTACGGGTATGGCAAGATATTCTTCGGCAAAACGGGCATAAACTTTAAGCATCTGCTCGGTCTCCGCCTTTGCTTCTTCAACCGTTTGATGTATTGTGTGACCTTCCTGCCACAAAAATTCACGGGAACGAAGGAACGGACGGGTGGTTTTTTCCCATCTTACAACACTGCACCACTGATTGTAGAGTTTAGGCAGGTCACGGTAAGAGTGAACAACATTTTTAAAGTGGTCACAGAAAAGTGTTTCGGATGTCGGGCGGACACAAAGCCGTTCTTCAAGTTTTTCTTCACCGCCCATGGTTACCCATGCAACCTCGGGCGCAAAACCCTCAACATGGTCCTTTTCTTTCTGCAAAAGACTTTCGGGTATAAAAAGCGGCATATAAACATTTTCGTGGCCGAGTTCTTTAAACATACCGTCCATAATATGCTGTATATTTTCCCATATTGCATAACCGTAAGGACGGATAATAAGACAACCCTTTACCGAGGAATAATCAACAAGTTCCGCCTTTAAGCAGACATCTGTATACCATTTGGCAAAGTCTTCGTCCATAGAGGTTATTTCTTTTACCATTTTTTCCTGTTTAGCCATAAATAATCACCGTCATATAAAAAGTCCCCAAAAAGAGGACTTTTTGTTTTTTGTTATTAATAATTTTCTGCGTGGATTTCAAAGTATGCCTGCGGATGAGCGCAAACGGGGCAAACCTGCGGTGCTTTTGTGCCGATTACGATGTGACCGCAATTTCTGCACTCCCAAATCTTAACCTCGCTCTTTTCAAACACACTTTGCGCTTCAACGTTTTGTAAAAGTGCTCTGTATCTTTCTTCGTGCTTCTTTTCAATTTCGCCGACCATACGGAATTTTGCCGCAAGTGCGGTAAAGCCCTCGGCTTCCGCCGTTTCGGCAAATTCTTTATACATATCGGTCCACTCAAAGTTTTCGCCGTCTGCCGCCGCCTTTAAGTTTTCGGCGGTAGTGCCGATGCCTTCAAGTTCCTTAAACCACATTTTTGCGTGTTCTTTTTCATTGTCGGCGGTTTTAAGGAAAAGTGCCGAAATTTGCTCAAAGCCCTCTTTCTTTGCCTTTGATGCAAAGTAGGTATATTTATTTCTTGCCTGAGATTCACCTGCAAAAGCAGCCATTAAATTCTTTTCGGTTTTTGTGCCTTCGTATTTGTTAGCCATAATAATCACCATTTCTTTCTTAAAGACACAAAATGCGATGAAAATTCACCAAAATGGTGATTATTTCGCATCTGTTTCGGTTGCCGTGCAAACGGCGGGAAACAGGCGTCTTTATATTTTCAGCGTGATTTTTCACGCTAATCACCTTTTATCCTTTGTTAACTTTCCTGCTCGGGATATTCAATATTTTTAACCTTAAATACATCGATTGCATCTTTAATGAATTCAACACCCAATTTGTCGGCATAATCAACCATTTCTTTTTTAAGGGTGTCAATACCGACTGCCACCTTGCGAAGGGAATCTTCATTTTCGGTTTGATAATAGGGGTCTGCAAGCGGGTCAAGGCGAACATAAAGGGTAATTGTATCGTCTTTTTCAACAATTTTAACCTCGCCTATTTCCATTTTGCTGATTTCTTCAAATTCCGAAGATTCGTTATCGGTAAACTTATCACCGAAAAGTTGTGCGTTGCTGTCCTGCGGTTTCGGTGTGCCGTCGTCGGCGGTTTCTTCGGCGGTAACATCTTCGGTGCCGTCTTCGGTGCCGTCTTCGGAAGCGTTGTGTGATTTATAAACCTCGTCAAAAGTGCTGGTCTTATCGTCAAGAACACCCTTATATGTCTTGAACTGACTTCTTGTGGTTTCCTTTTCTTCGTCTGTACCGTCAAGTGCGGCGGTTAAAACATCCGCCAAAACATAGTGACTTGAAAGGGCTTCTTTAATCTGTTCGTCGGTTACGGGAGTTTCACCCTCCGCACCGTAAACCTTATTAAAGTAAACCTGCTCATAATAGGTGTCCTCGGTGTATTTAAGGAATGTTTCCTTTGAAACACCGTTTACCGAAAAGACCTGTTCGTAACCGTAACTTGTCCAGTAAAGTTCGGCAGAACTTTTTGCGGCAGATTTCTGTTCTTCGTCAAGTTCAAATTTCTTTTCTTTGCATTTTGCCTTATATGCGGCATTAATCTTGATGTTTTCTTCGGCTTTGTCTTTTACCCAAGTTTCATATTTTTTGCCGTCGATTTTCTTTTTCAAATAATCAACATCGGTTGTGCTTTTGCCGGCATCGGTAAGTTGCTTGTCAACCTTGGTGCGTGCTTCGGTATCGGCATAAACAAGTGCGCAGGCATAGTAACCCGAAGTGAATTTCTGGTCGCCGACCTTTGCGGCAAGTTCGTTCTTCTTGTGGCAACCTGCAAAGCAGGTAACGGCACAAGCCGTGCAAAGCGCAACACTTAAAAATCTTTTGAATTTCATAAATTACAAATCCTTTCAAAAAAAGAAATTATTTATTAACTTAATAATTATATAACATAAGTCGCAAAAAGTCCACCATTT
>JAZLFY010000131.1:0-4737 GCA_045616025.1 Acutalibacteraceae bacterium
CATTATCGACCTTCAGAAGACCGTAAAGAAACTTAACGAAGCATATCTTTTTGCCCGTGAAATTTCTGCAAACGGCGGCGATATTCTTTTTGTAGGTACTAAAAAACAGGCGCAGGATTCTATTAAGGAAGAAGCAGAACATTGCGGTATGCCGTATGTCAACGCTCGTTGGCTCGGCGGTATGCTTACCAATTTCTCTACTATCCGTACAAGAATCGCACGCCTTGACCAGTTACGCAATATGCGTGACAACGGCACTTTTGAACTTCTTCCCAAAAAGGAAGTTGTTAAACTTGAACTTGAAATTGAAAAACTGGAAAAGTTTATCGGCGGTATTCAGAATATGAATAAACTCCCCGGCGCACTTTTCATTGTTGACCCGAGAAAAGAAAGAATTGCCGTTCAGGAAGCAAAGAAACTCGGTATCCCGATTATTGCTATCGTAGATACCAACTGTGATCCTGACGAAATTGATGCGGTTATCCCCGGTAACGACGATGCTATCCGTGCCGTAAAACTTATTGCCGAAACAATGGCAGCAGCCGTTATTGAAGGCAGACAGGGTGAGGAATTCGGCGCAGCGGCTAACGAAGAAGCCACCGAAAGCGAAGAAACTGAAGAAGCCGAAGAAGAAACCGCTGAAGTAACCGAATAATACAAATACTCTATTGGAGGAAATATAAAATGGCTTTTACTGCAAAAGACGTACAAGCGCTCCGTGAAAAAACCGGTTGCGGTATGATGGACTGTAAAAAGGCACTTACCGAATGCAACGGTGATATGGAACCTGCTACTGATTATTTAAGAGAAAAAGGACTTGCTTCTCAAGCCAAAAAAGCAGGCAGAATTGCCGCTGAAGGTACTGTTGCCGCAGTTGTTGAAAACGGTGTCGGCGCAGTTGTAGAAGTTAATGCCGAAACTGACTTTGTTGCAGGTACTGACGAATTTAAGTCACTAGCAAACAAAATCGCTTCTATTGTTGCAAAACAGAATCCTGCAGATGTTGATGCGCTCAACAAATGCACCGAAGACGGTCAAACCGTTGAGGAAATGGTACAGGAACTTTTCCTTAAAGTTCGTGAAAACATTAAAGTTCGCCGTTTTGCCCGTTTTGAAGGAAATGTTGTTTCCTATATTCACGCAGGTGGTAAAATCGGTGTTCTCGTTAACTTTGACGGTGATGTTAATGCTGACGACGCTGAGTTTATTACCGTTGGTAAAAATGTTGCAATGCAAATTGCCGCAATGAATCCTTCTTATCTTGACGAAGCGTCGGTTCCTGCCGAAGTTCTCGCTAAAGAAAAAGAAATTCTTATTGCTCAAATGAAGGAAGATCCCAAAATGGCTAACAAGCCCGATCAGGTTCTTGCTAAAATCGTTGAAGGCAAAATCGGTAAATATTACAAAGAAAATTGTCTTGTTGAACAGCAGTTTGTTATGGACGGTGAACTTACCGTTGGTAAGTATATCGCCAAAGCCGCTGCCGATATGGGCAAATCTTTCAAAGCGGTTTCATTTGTTCGTTTTGAAAAAGGCGAAGGAATTGAAAAACGCGTTGACAATTTCGCAGAAGAAATTGCCAATATGGTTAAGTAATTAACTTTTAACATTAAGCCGGACTTGAAGTCCGGCTTTTTTCTTTTATAATCATACAAATCGCTTTTGCAGAATAAATTTAAGCGGGGGCGATTTTTTGTTAAAATATAAAAATGATAAATCTTCAAAAAAGTTTTACAATTTACTTTTTAAAATTTGCAGTGTTTTTGTTTTATGTATGATTATTTCGGGTACTGTTTTTTATAATAACTTGAAAACTGCCGATACCGTTCTTGTGACTTCCGAGTCATTTATTGAAAAGCCGACGGTTATTATTGATGCAGGTCACGGTGGGTTTGACGGTGGTGCTGTTGCGAAAGACGGAACGCTCGAAAAAGATATTAATTTATTGATTGCAAAATCAACCGAAAAGGTTTTACTCTTTTCGGGTTTTAATGTTATTATGACAAGAGATGAAGATACATCAACAAATACAAAAGACTATAACAAAATTGCACTTAATAAAAAAAGTGATATGCAAAACCGTTTAGATTTAATGAATAAGAATAAATCTGCCGTTTATTTGGGTATTCATTTGAATAAATATACTACATCGGCGGCAACGGGCGCACAAGTCTTTTATGGCGTGCAAAACGAAAAGTCTTATACTTTGGCAAAAGAAATGCAAAATGCGTTTAAAAATATTTTACAAAACGAAAATAACCGCGTTGTAAAAAAGGCAACTAAATCGACATATCTATTATACAATGCACTAAATCCCGCAATAATTACCGAATGCGGTTTTTTGAGCAATCAAACCGAACTTAATAATTTGAAAAGCGAAGAATACCGAAATAAAATTTCAATGGTAATCGGTAAAGGACTTATAAACGGTCTAAATGCTTAATTATCGTTTGACTTTTACTTCGGTTTTTGATATGATAATTTAAAAGATTTTCACTAATCGGGGGATGTTTAAATGCCTAAATCCAAAACATTATTTGTATGTAAAGAATGCGGTTTTGAATCAATAAAATGGATGGGACAGTGTCCGCAGTGTAACGAGTGGAATACCCTTGAAGAGCAATTATGCGCTCCGCAAAATAAAATCGGTGCAGGTGTTTTTGCTAAACGCACCGGTGTTATAAAATCGGCAAGTTATCTTAATAAAATTGAAGCAACAAGTGAATGCCGTTTTAAAACAAACATAAGTGAACTTGACCGTGTTTTGGGTGGCGGCATTGTTAAGGGCTCGGTTGTTCTCCTTTCAGGCGACCCGGGAATTGGCAAATCAACTATTCTTTTGCAGGTTTGTAATTCTGTTTTAAGTGACCTTAAAATTTTATATGTTTCGGGCGAGGAATCTGCCGTACAAATTAAATTAAGGGCATCACGGCTTGGCGTAAACGGTCAAAATGTTTCGGTAATGACCGAAACCGATACACAGTCGGTTTGTGAATATATAATGAGCGAAAAGCCCGATATTGTAATGATAGACTCTATTCAAACAATGCAAATTGCCGAATTTTCTTCTTCGGCGGGGAGTATAGTTCAGGTAAGAGAAAGTACAAATATGCTTCTTCGCACCGGCAAAGAACTTGAAATACCTATTATTATTGTCGGTCATGTTAATAAAGGTGGCGATATTGCAGGACCGAAAGTATTAGAGCATATTGTAGATACTGTTTTGTATTTTGAGGGTGAAAGAAATCAGTCGTATAGAATTTTAAGGAGTATTAAAAACAGATTTGGTTCAACAAACGAAATCGGTGTGTTTGAAATGACCGATAAAGGGTTATCGGAGGTTGAAAACCCCTCTGCAATGCTTTTATCAGGTAGGTTAAGCGGTGTTTCGGGCGGTTGTATTACCTGCGCTATTGAGGGTACCCGACCTATTCTTGCCGAAGTTCAGGGACTTGTTACAACTACCGGTTTCGGTAATCCGCGCAGGATGGCAACGGGGTTTGACTATAACCGTCTTAATATGTTGCTTGCAATTCTTGAAAAAAGGGAAGGGCTTTTCTTCTCTAATCTTGATACATACTTAAATGTCGTCGGCGGACTGAAACTATATGAGCCATCGGCAGATTTGGCGGTTTGTCTTTCTATGGTATCGGCTCTTCGTGATGTTCCTATAGGTGATAAAACTGTTGTTTTCGGTGAGGTTGGACTTTCAGGCGAAATAAGAAGCGTACCCCGTCCGCAGGCAAGAATAACCGAGGCGGCACGGCTTGGGTTTAACGAGTGTATAATGCCAAAAAGTTCACTGAAACAAATTGAAAAACTGCCGGACGGAATAAATGTAATTCCCGTAAGCAATTTAAAACAGGCGATTTCTTATATAAAATAAGAATAATCAGATTATAAAAAAAGAAGGATTGATTTCAATCCTTCTTTTTGATTGGTGCCTTTAGGTGTGGAAATAAACCCCCGGTTCTACCGGGGGAAGGAAAACGAGCGAAGCTACAAAAAAGCGGGCGAGCTTGATGCAAGCCCGAAAAGACTATAAAATAAGAAGAACCTCCTGTATAATTGTAAAGGTTTGGCAACCGCATTACAAAGAATACAGGAGGTTTTTCAAATGAAAGAAAATAATGAAATAAAAAGTAGTGCCCACTCAAAGTATAGGTGTCAGTACCACATAGTTTTTGCCCCCAAATACCGTAGACAAGAGATATATGGAAAAATCAAAAAAGATGTAGGAGAAATACTGCGAAAATTATGCATACAAAAGGGAGTAGAAATAATAGAAGCAGAAGCGTGCCCCGACCATATACATATGTTGGTAAGTATCCCACCACACATAAGTATAGCACAGTTTATGGGATATCTCAAGGGGAAAAGCAGTTTGATGATTTTCGACCGACACGCAAACTTAAAGTACAAGTACGGACAAAGGAGTTTTTGGTGTAGAGGGTATTACGTAGATACAGGCGGTCGAAATAAAAAAGTAATAGCAGAATACATAAGGAATCAGTTAGAAGAAGATTATGCCGCAGAACAAATTAGTATAAAAGAATTCATAGACCCGTTTACGGGTAACAAGAAACAGTAGGCAAAAAAAGACAGCCGCACGAGAGCGGCTGCCCGAAATTGTAATGCGTTGCTAAACTTCTGTACCCCTTTTAGGGGTTAAGCCAGTAGTCGCCCCTTATAGGGGCAGTGCATACCACCGGTTTACCGGTGGTTATGATTTATTTT
>JAZLFY010000132.1:0-3250 GCA_045616025.1 Acutalibacteraceae bacterium
ATGTGATATGGCGGACGATTATGCTACAAGCGAGTGGATAGAGTATTATAAGCAAAACGGCATAATTGCCATACCGCTTGACTGCAAGACCGGAAAAGGAATAAACGGCTTTAAAGATGCCGTTAAAAGAACACTGTCCGATAAACTTTCGGAATACAAAGAAAAAGGTATGGTCGGCAAACCGCTTCGTGTAATGGTTGTCGGAATACCCAATGTCGGCAAATCTTCTTTTATTAACCGTATCGCAGGCGGTAGAAAAGCAAAGGTTGAAAACCGTCCGGGCGTTACCAAAGGTAACCAATGGTTTATGGTTGACAAACAACTTGAATTGCTTGATACCCCCGGTGTTTTATGGCCTAAATTTGAAGATGAAACTGTCGGCGAACATCTTGCCTTTACGGGTGCGGTAACCGACAGAATAATTGATACTGAACTTTTGGCGGTGCGCTTGCTTGAAATTCTGACTTCTTCTTATCAAAACCTTTTAACCGCCCGTTATAAAATTGATGAATTTGCTGACGACCCGTATGATACACTTTGTCTTATCGGTAAAAAACGCGGTATGTTAATCCGTGGCGGCGAAACCGATACTTTACGCGCGTCCGAAATGCTTCTTGAAGAATTCAGAACATGCAAAATCGGTAAAATTACACTTGAAAGGGTAAAAGATTATGCCTGATTTTTCTTATGAAAATGCCGCACGGCTTAAAGGTTTTAAAAATATTTGCGGTGTTGACGAAGCAGGCAGAGGTCCGCTTGCAGGCCCTGTTTGTGCCGCAGCGGTTATTTTGCCCGAAAATATCGAAATTGAGGGGCTTAACGATTCAAAAAAACTTACCGAAAAGAAAAGGGAAGAACTGTTTCCCGTAATAATCGAAAAAGCGGTTGCTTACGGTATTGCCTTTGCTTCGGTGGAAGAAATTGAAGAATATAACATTTTGGGTGCAACCTTTATTGCGATGAACAGGGCAATTGAAAAATTACAGATAAAGGCAGATTATGCACTTATAGACGGAAACAGAATACCAAAAGGTATAACAGTTGACTGTGAAACGGTAATTAAGGGAGATTTTAAATCATCAAGTATTGCCGCCGCATCAATACTTGCAAAGGTTTCAAGGGATAAACTGCTTTATGAATATGATAAAGAATTTCCGCAGTACGGTTTTGCAAAACATAAAGGATACGGCACCAAAGCACACTATGAGACGATTGATCAGTATGGTCCCTGCAAATACCACCGTCCGTCATTTTTAAAAAATGAACGCTGAAAACAGAACACGCGCCGAAATCGGTGCAGAGGGCGAAAACAGAGTTGCCGATTATCTTAAAGGTAAAGGCTACATAATTATCAAGCGAAATTGGCGTGACAGCCGTTACGGTGAAATTGACATTGTTGCCGAAAGTAGAGACGAAATTCTTTTTGTTGAAGTAAGAACAAGGGGAATAGATGCACTTGTCAGCGGCGCACAGTCGGTTGATGCCAATAAACTTAAACGCGTAAAAACTGCTGCACAAATGTTTATGAGCAGGTTTAATTCCGAATTACCTTACCGTGTCGATGTTGCCGAGGTTAGTTACGGCGAAAAAGACGGCAGGGAAATTTGGAAACTTAATTATATTAAAAATGTATAAAGGTGAAATAATGGACTTTTTAAGCACAAGAAACAAAAACATAAAGGTTAATTCTTCAACCGCAATATTAAACGGAATTTCACAAGAGGGCGGACTTTTTGTGCCATCTGAAATACCGAAACTTGCTAAAACGGACTTTGAAATGTTGTCACAAATGACCTATGACCAAAGGGCGACATTTATACTTGGCAAGTATTTAACCGATTTTTCAACCGAAGAATTAAATTCATGCACAAAGGGTGCTTATATAGGCAATTTTGACAACGATAAACCGGCTCCCATTGCCGAATTATCGGGCGGAACAAATATACTTGAACTGTGGCACGGGCCGACATGTGCATTTAAAGACCTTGCTCTTCAAATATTGCCGTATCTTTTGTCGGTTGCTTCAAGCCACGAACAAAGCGGCAACAAAATTGTTATTCTTGTTGCAACTTCGGGTGATACCGGTAAGGCGGCGCTTGAGGGCTTTAAGGATGTTGACGGCACCGAAATTATTGTTTTTTACCCGTTAGACGGTGTAAGCGCAATGCAAAAACTTCAAATGAGTTCACAACAGGGTAAAAATGTCCGTGTTTGCGCAATTAAGGGTAACTTTGACGATGCACAGTCGGGTGTTAAAAAAATATTTACCGATAGCGAGATTAAGAAAACTTTACTTGATAATAAAATGCAGTTTTCTTCGGCAAATTCAATAAACTTCGGCAGACTTGCTCCGCAAATTGTTTATTATGTTTCGGCTTATCTTGATATGTTAAATAAGGGTGACAATTTAAAAGACGGCTTTAATGTTGTTGTTCCCACGGGTAATTTCGGTAATATTCTTGCGGCATATTATGCAAAAGAAATGGGCGTGCCGATCAATAAACTTATCTGTGCTTCCAATGAAAATAATGTGCTTACCGATTTTATAAACACCGGTATTTACGATAAAAACCGCACTTTCCATACTACCGTTTCACCCTCTATGGATATACTTGTTTCAAGTAATCTTGAGCGTATGATTTATCATTTATGTAATGATGACGAATATGTAATCGGCTTGCAAGAAAAACTTTCAAATTCGGGCAGATATGAAGTAACAGACGAAATTAAGATTAAACTCAAAGAACTGTTTTATGCTGATTTCTGTGACGATAAGATGACACTTGAAACAATTAACCGAACATTTAAAGAGTACGGTTATCTTGCGGATACACATACGGCGGTGGCAATAAATGTTTATAACCGTTATAAAGAAAAGACAGGTGATTTAAGACCTGCACTTATTGCTTCAACCGCTTCGCCTTATAAGTTTACAAAGAGTGTTTTGTCTGCACTCGGACAAAATATTCCAAGCGGTGAATTTGAGGCAGTCGAGCATTTATCCGAAAAGACAAACACGGATATTCCGTCACCGATAGCCGGACTTAAAACCGCCGAAATTCGCTTTAAGGATGTTTTCGACAAGGAAAATATGTTCGAAGCGGTTAAAAAGTGTCTTAATATTTAAAATGAAATATCCGGCTTTTGAAAGCCGGATATTCTTCCGATTACTGTTTTGATTTAAAGGTATCGCAACAGGTTTCGCTGCAACAGTCGGCGGTACAGTTACCGATACTTACCGTTCCTGCAT
>JAZLFY010000133.1:0-4216 GCA_045616025.1 Acutalibacteraceae bacterium
AAAAAGTAAGTCCCCGAAAAAAATCGGGGACTTGGAAGTTGATAATAAAGTAATTATCTCTTGCTGAACTGCGGTGCACGGCGAGCGCCTTTGAGACCGTATTTCTTTCTTTCTTTCATACGGGGGTCACGGGTGAGGAATCCGGCTTTTTTGAGTTCGGGACGCAAATTTTCGTCTGCAACCAAAAGCGCACGGGAAATGCCGTGACGGATAGCACCTGCCTGACCGGTAACGCCGCCGCCGTTTACACGGCAAACAACATCAAACTTGTCGGCATTGTCGGTGAGTGCGAGAGGTTGACGAACGATAAGTTTAAGGGTTTCAAGACCGAAGTATTCGTCAATATCTCTTTCGTTAATGGTAACTTTACCTGTGCCTTTGTAAAGGCGTACACGGGCGACAGAACTCTTTCTTCTGCCGGTGCCGTAAAAATAAGGCTTGCCTTCAAACATAATTTCTGTCTCCCTTCATTAAAATTCAATCTTTTCGGGCTTCTGTGCAACCTGAGCGAAATTTTCGTCAGCGTAAACATGAAGTCTGGTGAGTGCTTTTCTGCCGATGGTAGTATCGGGAACCATACCCTTAACCGCAAGTTCCATTGCAAGTTCGGGACGGGTCTTCATAAGGGTATCATACTTAACCTCTTTAAGACCGCCGATATAACCGGTGTGACGGCGATAATACTTGTTTTCAAGTTTCTTACCTGTAAGAACAGCCTTTGCTGCATTGATAACGACAACATGGTCGCCGCAGTCAACATGAGGGGTAAATTCGGGCTTGCCCTTTCCGCGAAGAAGGTCGGCTACTTTTGTAGCGGTACGACCGAGCGGACGGTCGGCAGCGTCGATAATATACCACTTGCGCTGTACCTCAGCAGGTTTTGCCATAAATGTTGACATATCAAAACCTCCTAAAATTTTGCCTTTTTTATTTGTGCCCCAATATAATACACCGCTCTGCCGCCTTTGTCAACAAAAAAATGTAAAAATTTTAATTTAAAAAAGCAAATCTCCCATTTTCTCTTGTTTTCTTTTGTTTTCTCTTGTTTTCTCACTTTCTGTTTTTAAAAAAGTATCATTGAAAAAAGCGTCGGTATATGGTAGAATAGATATAAATTAAAAAAAGGGAGATATTTTATGCGTGTACTTTGTGTCGGCGATGTCTTTGCACCGTCGGGTGTGGAAACGGTTTTAAATCTTTTGCCGAAAATTAAACGCAGGGAAAATATCGAACTTTGTATCGTAAACGGCGAAAATTCGGCTTTGGGCAACGGCATTACAAAAGAAAGCGCCGAACTTATTTTTTCGGCAGGTGCCGATGTTATAACCGGCGGCAATCACTCCCTTCGTCAGGAGTCGGTACATACTTATTACGAACAAAACCCCTGCCTTTTGCGGCCGCACAATATTGAATTTGCCTACGGCGGCGGTTATCTGCTTTACGATATGGGAAAATATCAGGCGGCGGTTATAAATCTTTTAGGGCAGATAGGTCTTGAAAAAATGAATGCCGCAAATCCGTTTAGTGCGGCAGAGGAACTTGTTTCGCGTGCCGAAAGTGACGGCGCAAAATTTATATTTGTTGATTTTCACGCCGAAACAACAAGCGAAAAGCGGGCGCTTGGTTTCTTTCTTGACGGTAAGGTTTCGGCGGTTTTCGGCACGCACACCCATGTTCAAACTGCCGACAGTCAGGTTTTACCGCTTGGCACCGGCTACATTACCGACCTTGGTATGACGGGTGTCGTACAGTCGGTTTTGGGTGTTAAAAAGGAAATAATCATAAACCGACTTAAAGATAACGATATGTCAAAATTTGAGCCGGCGGAGGGCGAGTGCGCCCTGTCGGGCTGTATATTCGATATTGACGAACAAACGGGGCTTTGTTTAAGCGCCCGAATAATAAACGAAAGGGCGGGTGAAAATTGAAAAAACTTTTATGCCTTTTGCTTGTTTTTTGTATGACTTTTGTCTGCGCTTGCGGTAAGGACAGTAAAACGCAAGACGAAAACGGCGAAAGCGAAGAAATAAATGTTTTAAAACCGGTAAGTGTGCTTTATTCGGCGGCGGACACACTTAACCCCTACGCCGCAGTCACGCAGGAAAACCGTGTTTTGTCCACATTGCTTTTTGACTCGCTTGTTAAAACCGATAATAATTTTAAAACAAAATACTGTCTTGCCGAAAGTATATCGCTTGAGGGCAGTACCTGCACGGTAAACCTTAAAAGCGCCGCCTTTTCGGACGGTACACCCGTAACGGCAAGCGATGTTTCATATTCCTTTTCGCTTGCCCGTTCTTCCCAAAACGGGTATAAAGAGAAACTTTATGAGGTATCCTCCCTTTCGGTACAAAACGACAAAACATTAACATTTAATCTGACACGAAACGACCCCTACTTTTTAACCCTTATTGATTTTCCCGTTCTTAAATCGGGCTCGGTCGGGAACAGTGACTCGGACGGGGTGGAAATTGCACCTACGGGTTGCGGACGGTATATTTTAAGTGAGGATAAAAAATCTTTAAATATAAATGAAAACTATTACGGTAAAAAAAGTGCAATAGCAAGCATAAGATTAATTAATGCACCCGACAGTGACTCGGCTTCCCACTATGTTCAGGTCGGTGCGGCAAACCTTTACTATACCGATGTTTCGGACGGCACGATAGTCCGTATGAGCGGAAAAAGAAGCGATGTTAATCTTAACCGTATGATTTATATAGGTGTTAATGCCGCAAGCGGCGAACTTGCAACCAAAGAAATGAGGTATGCAATTTCCTCTGCCGTTGACCGCACGGCGATAGTAAACGATGCTTATTTTGAAAATGCTTATGTTGCAAACGGCTATTTTAATCCGCTTTTTGAGGATGCAAAATCCACCGCATCATTAAGCGCAAAAGCAGATAAGAAAATTACTGTTGAGAATTTGGCGAAAATAGGTTATAATAAACAGAACGAGCAGGGCTTTTATGTAAACGGCGCAGGGCAGAAGCCCACTTTCGGTCTGCTTGTCAATTCGGGTAATGCGGCACGGCTTCGTGCGGCAAACCTTATAAAAAGTCAGTGCGCCGCAGCAGGTATTGATATTTCGATTATTGAAAAACCTTATGAAGAATATGTTGCAATTTTGGCTTCGGGCGCTTTTCAACTTTATTTGGGCGAAACCGAAATTCTGCCGAATATGGACTTTACGCAACTTGTTTGTAAGGGCGGCAGTGCCGCCTACGGCGTAGAAGATAATGCCGAAACGGGCACTTCACTTTCGGCGGCGATTAATTCGTTTTATGCAAGTGAAATCGGAATAAACGACCTTTCAAGTTTACTTGTTTCGGAAATGCCGCAAATTCCCCTTTGCTACCGAAAAGGACTTTTCTTTTACGATTCGGCAATTAAAAGCGGCGTAACCGCCACACATCAGGATGTATTTTATTCGATAGAAGATTATGTATATTAGGAGGACAAATTTTTATGATTACTTACGAAACACGGCTTGGAAAAATTGATTTGACCGAGGAATTTTTATCCCGCCTTATCGGTAACGAGGTTACTTCCTGTTTCGGTGTTGTCGGTATGGTACCCAGCAACAACCGTCAGAAAATCGCCAAATGGGTTTTAAAGGAAGATGCGCTTGATACCGGTATAAAGGTTACGGGCAATGCCGAAAAAATTGATGTGGAACTTCACATAATGGTTACCTACGGCGTCAACCTTAACACCATTGCAAACAGTATTACCGAAAAGGTAAAATATAAAGTTGAAGCGGTTACGGGCACACCCGTTGACTGTGTAACCGTTGTTGTTGACGAGATTAAGGAGTAATTTTCTCACGCCTAAAGGAGTGTTTATATTTGTTTAACGGAAATGTTTTACGCGATGCGATGTTATCTGCCGCAAATAATCTTACAAACCACAGAAAAGCGGTTGACGATTTGAACGTATTTCCCGTACCTGACGGAGATACGGGTACAAATATGTCAATGACGCTTAACAATGCCGCTGCGGAAATTAAGGAAATGAAAAACGAAACGGCAGGCAAAGTGGCAAAAACCACGGCTTCTGCTCTGCTTCGCGGCGCACGCGGAAATTCGGGTGTTATTACCTCGCTTTTGTTCCGTGGTTTTGCCGATGGTATAGGCGAGGACCAAGAGGTTACCGCCGAAAACATTACGGCTGCTTTAAAACTTGGTGTTAAGGCGGCTTATAAGGCGGTTATGAA
>JAZLFY010000134.1:0-1379 GCA_045616025.1 Acutalibacteraceae bacterium
TTGCATATTTCAATGTACCAGTCGCAGAAAACATCCCAGATAAAGTCGTAAAGTTTACTTACCGCAAGACCGAGTTCAAAGCTTTCAAGGTTTTCGGTTACATCCTTAACAAGATTATTATAGTTATGAATTATCCATTTATCTTCTATTGCAAAGTTTTGGGTGTCAAGCGGTAAAACTTCATTATTTTCAAGATTCATAAGTATAAATCTTGCCGCATTCCAGATTTTGTTTGCAAAGTTGCGGCTTGCTTCAACCCTTTCGTCGATAAAGCGCATATCGTTGCCGGGACTGTTGCCGGTTGCAAGCGAGAAACGGAGTGCATCTGCGCCGTATTTATCAATTACTTCAAGCGGGTCAACACCGTTGCCCAAAGATTTTGACATCTTTCTGCCCTGACTGTCCCTTACAAGACCGTGGATAAGTACGGTATCAAAGGGTACTTCGCCCGTCTGTTCAATTCCCGAGAACATCATACGCATTACCCAGAACGGAATTATATCATAACCCGTAACGAGTGTATTTGTCGGGTAGTAGTGTTTAAGGTCTTCGGTGTTTTCGGGCCAACCGAGAGTGGAGAACGGCCAGAGTGCCGAAGAAAACCAAGTGTCGAGCGTATCGGGGTCTTGGGTTATATTTTTACTGCCGCAATGTTCGCACTTGTCGGGGGTGGTGCGGCTTACGGTTATTTCGCCGCAGTCGGCACAGTACCACGCAGGTATTCTGTGTCCCCACCAAAGTTGACGGGAAATGCACCAATCCCTGATGTTTTCAAGCCAATGGAAATAAATTTTTTCAAACCGTTCGGGAACGAATTTGGTTTCACCCCGTTTAACGGCATCAATGGCAGGGCCTGCAAGCGGTTTCATTTTTACAAACCACTGTTTTGAAACACGCGGCTCAACATTAGTTCCGCAACGGTAGCAGGTGCCGACATTGTGACTGTATTCTTCAATTCTTACAAGCGCACCCTCGGCATCCAAATCTTCAACAATTGCCTTACGGGCTTCGCTTATATTCATACCCGCATATTTCGGATAATCGTCAACAATTTTTGCATCGTCGGTCAAAACATTTATAACGGGGAGATTATGGCGAAGTCCGACCTCATAGTCGTTGGGGTCGTGCGCAGGGGTGATTTTAACCGCACCCGTACCGAAATCAATTTCTACATAATCGTCGGCAACAACGGGAATTTTTCTCTTTACTATCGGCAATATAAGTTCTTTACCGACAATATCCTTATATCTTTCGTCCTTCGGGTTGACCGCAACGGCGGTATCGCCGAGCATGGTTTCCGGTCGGGTGGTGGCAAGTTCAAGATAACCGCTGCCGTCGGCAAATGGATAGCGAAGATGCCAGAAATGTCCTGCCTGCTC
>JAZLFY010000135.1:0-2640 GCA_045616025.1 Acutalibacteraceae bacterium
GTCAGGCAGAAGAACTTAAAGCACTTGAAGAAAAGGAAGAAGAACTTTCCAAACTGGTGCTTGAACTTCAAATGAAGATACCGAATATTGTTGACAGCAGTGTTCCTGTGGGTAAAGACGACAGCGAAAATGTTGAGGTCAAGCAGTACGGCGAACAGACCAACCCCGATTTTATAATACCCTATCACACCGATATTATGGCACTTTTTGACGGCATTGATAAGGACTCTGCAGGCAAAGTGGCAGGCGAGGGCTTTTATTATCTTATGGGTGATATTGCCCGTCTGCACTCGGCGGTTACCGCCTATGCGCGTGACTTTATGATAGATAAGGGCTTTACTTACTGCATACCGCCCTTTATGATAAGAAGCAATGTTGTTACCGGTGTTATGAGTTTTGAAGAAATGGATGCCATGATGTATAAGATAGAGGGCGAAGACCTTTACCTTATCGGCACAAGCGAACACTCAATGATAGGTAAATTCATTAACACCATAACCGATGAGGAAAAATTGCCCCTTACCCTTACAAGTTATTCACCCTGTTTCCGTAAAGAAAAGGGTGCGCACGGCATTGAGGAACGCGGCATTTACAGAATACACCAGTTTGAAAAGCAGGAAATGATTGTTATCTGTAAACCGGAAGAGAGTATGGACTGGTTTAACAAGATGTGGGGTTATTCGGTTGAACTTTTCCGCTCGCTCGATATCCCCGTAAGAACGCTTGAATGCTGCACCGGCGACCTTGCCGACTTAAAGGTTAAATCTTACGATGTTGAAGCGTGGAGTCCAAAACAGAAAAAGTATTTTGAGGTTTGCTCCTGCTCGAATTTAGGCGATGCTCAGGCACGCCGACTGGGTATTAAGGTTAAGGGAGAAGACGGTAAAAAATATCTTGCCCACACCCTTAACAACACCGTTGTCGCACCGCCCCGTATGTTAATTGCCTTGCTTGAAAATAATCTCTGTTTTGACGGCGAATATTACTCGGTTAAAATACCCGAAGCACTTCGTCCGTATATGGGCGGAAAGTGTGAAATCAAGGCAAATAAAAAGTATAAAGGTGAGAAATAATGAAAAAAAAGAAAAAACTTTTAATCGTACTTATTGCCTTTTTTACCGCCTGCGCAATAGCGGCAGGAACGGTACTGCTTATAAAATTCTGGCCCGATAAACCCGATTTTGAAAAGTACAAAAGGCCGACAACATCTACAACCGAAGAACTTGTCGAAAACCCGATAGATTTTGCGGCTTTAAAAGCAGTAAACCCCGATGTTTTCGGGTATATAGAGGTTGACGGTACGGCGGTTGATTATCCGCTTACGACACCAAGCGAGGGTATGAAAGACGATTTTTATCTTGACCATGATTGGCAGAAAAAATCAAAATCTGCCGGCTCGATATTTATGCAACCCATAAATAAGGCAGATTTCTCCGACCCATGTACCATACTTTACGGACACAATATGCTTAACGGTTCGATGTTCGGAACACTTAAACGCTTCCGTAATGCGGATTTCTTTAAACAAAACCGTGAAATTCACATCTATCAACCGGGCAGAATTTTAACCTATGAAATTTTCTCGGCATACATTTTTGATGATCGCCATATTCTTTATTCCTATAACTTTAATAATACCGACGATTATAACAGTTTCCTTAATGAATGCTTAAATCCCAAAAGTCTTACAAGAAATGTAATAAAGGAAAATTTGCCGTCTTCAAACGATAAAATCGTGGTGTTAAGCACCTGCACAAGTGTTGATACCGAGCGTTATCTTGTCTGCGGCAGACTTAAAAACGAAGTAAAAACAAAATAAAGTAATAAAAAGCGCACCGTTTTAAACGGTGCGCTTTTGCGATATACCGCAAGCGGTATGATATGTAAATACGATATATGCTTTGCATACGATATGCCCTGTCGGGCAAAATGTGCCTACGGCGTAAATAAAATCCATTTCGGGATTTTAAGTGTGGATGCTTGCATTAAAAAAGACCTCTTTAAAAAGTTAAATCGGGCGATTTATCCGCCCGATTTTTTTATGTGTGATATAGTTTTTTGGTTTGATATTTCGGCTCACAAGTGAGATTTACACCGAGTTTTTTAAAGGTTTGTTCGTCAACACGGGAAAGAATAACGCTTGAATGCGCCTCGGTACCTTTAAGTTTTGATAACTGGTCAAGCGCCAATTTTGCGGTGGAATTTGTTACCGCACAAATGGACAGAGCAATTAAAACCTCGTCGGTGTGAAGACGGGGATTATGGTTGCCGAGTACACCCGTTTTCATTTCCTGTATCGGCTCGATAATGGTGGGGGAAAGCAGTTTTATATCGTCGGGTATTCCGCCCAAAACCTTTAAAGCGTTTAAAAGAAGCGAGGAACTGGCGCCCAAAAGTGAGGATGTTTTGCCGGTGATAACCGTACCGTCGGCAAGTTCAAGTGCCGTTGCCGGTGCGCCGGTAATTTCCGCCTTTTCGGTTGCTGCACGGCAGACCGGACGGTCGTCAACCGAAATATCGAGTTTGTTCATAAGCAGTTCGATTTTCGATACCTCTTCGGGCTCGTTAAGTCCCTGACGGACATTGCAAAGCGCCGCAAAATACCGCCTTATAATTTCCTGCTTTGCCGCCTGCTCGACC
>JAZLFY010000136.1:0-1625 GCA_045616025.1 Acutalibacteraceae bacterium
AGCCGTCGGGTGGCGAAGAGAAACCCTCAAGCGGCGACACCGAAACCGAAAAAGTGGGAGCAGACTGATGAAGGAAAACAAAAGCAACTGTGAAACCTGCGCTAACTACTATCTTGACGAACAAAACAAAGAGTATTTTTGCGATGTTAATCTTGACGAGGACGAAATGGCACGGTTTTTGACATACAGTACCTTTAATTGCCCCTATTATGAATACTTTGACGAATATAAAATAGTAAGAAAACAAAATTAAGGCGGAAAAACGATGTATTGTTTATATGCGGTAATTTCTGCGGCGCTTGTGCCGCTATTAAATAACTTTTTCCCGATTTTGAGAGAGAGTTATTCAATATGGCTTGTCCCGGTACTTTTTATCGGCTTTTTCATAACGCTCGTTTTACTGCATATGGCGATTTTCTTTACCTCTATCGGTTTGGTAAGTCTTAAAAGGGAAGTAAAAGCATATAAATACTTTAGGTTTCTTTCAAACATAACACTTCCCATGCTTTTTAAGATTTTACGGGTGAAAATTGAAGTGGAAGCAAAGGCGGAACTGCCGCAGGACAAAAGGGTTGTGCTTGTTTGCAATCATACCCATATTTTTGACCCCGTAATTTTGCTGCTTGCCTTTCCCGATTTGGAATTAACCTTTTTTGCAAAGCAGGAAATTATAAAAGAAATGCCCATTGTTGCAAAATTTATTCACTCTTTAAAGGGTATCTTTATAGACAGAGAAAACCTGCGCGGCGGCGCAAAGGCGATTATTGAGGGAATAAAACTTTTAAAAAGTGATACGGCAAGTTTGGGTGTTTTCCCCGAAGGTCATAGAACTGTTGACGGCAATTTACAGGAATTTAAAGGCGGCGCATTTAAGGCGGCAACCAAAACCGGCGCACCCGTTGTTGTTTGCACATTAAAGGGTGTTACCGACATTATGAAAAATTTTCCGCTTAAAAAATCGGCGGTAAGCGTTTCGGTGCTGGGTGTTTTATCAAGTGAAGATAAAACCGCAGAACAGTTATCCGAAACCGCACGCGAATTAATGTTATCTGATTTAAAAAAATAAATTTTAAGACGGGGCAACCCGTCTTTTTTGAAAGGGAGAGTAAAAATGTATAAAGAAATTTCGGCAAAAAATTTAAGTGGCAATTTAATCGAAAGAATAGCAGACGAATGGATGTTAATTACCGCAGGGGACAAAGACGACTATAATATGATGACCGCATCTTGGGGTTATATGGGCGAACTGTGGGGAAGTGACAGTGTTTGTGTTTTTGTCCGCCCGACAAGACACACATTAAAATTCTTAAACGAAAAAGATTATTTCACCCTTTCGTTTTACGGTGACAACAAACAAATTCACTCGGTTTGCGGCAAACTTTCGGGCAGAGATGTAAACAAAACAGAACTTGCAAACTTAACCCCCGTATTTGACGAGGCGGCACCCTATTTTGAAGAGGCAAACACCGTAATTGTATGCAAAAAGCAGTATACTGACAAATTAAAGGAAGAAAATTTCACCGATAAAGAGCCGTTTAAAAAATGGTACGATAACGATTTACATTATTTCTTTATCGGCAAAATCGAAAAGGTTTTAATAAAAGAATAAAACGCAAGCGACCTTC
>JAZLFY010000137.1:0-3694 GCA_045616025.1 Acutalibacteraceae bacterium
GATTTATGTGATTTTAACGAAATTGCCAATGTGCTTGACGAAATTGATGCGCCGTCAGGTGCGCTTGATGTTATGCCCTACGGTGTTGCAATGCTTAATTCGTTTATCGAGGGCAACGCCGAAAGACACGCCGTTTTTTGCGATTTGTATAATCAAAAACGGGCGGCATATAAAAGCGGCACGGCAAAGGTTAAGGATGTTCTGCCCCGTGATTTAAGGGGGGCAACATGAAGTATAAACCCCTAAAAGAAAACAAAGGTAAAACTTTAAGTTTGGATATGTTTTCGGGCGGAATTGATGCCGAAAACGAGCCGACGGTTACAGACGATAAATGTTTTAAGGAAGCCGAAAACTGTTTATTTTCGGGTGGCAAACTTTGTCTTAGACCTACCCTAAGGGCGGTCACGGGTACACTTGTCGGAACAGAATTTAATATTCCGCTTACAATTACCGATACCGCATATAACCTAAACGGTGAAGGTTGTAAAATCGGATATTACAGTATTCTTGATGACGATAAAGAAACGGTATATTTTCTTATGGTAAAAAAGGACGGAACAAGACAGCGTTACGGCAACTTGAAATTTAATCTTGTTTCGGAACAGTCACCAAAAGTCAGCAATATTTTGTTTGTGACAGGCCCTAAAAACTTTTCGGACGGAAAGGGAATATATGCACTTGTCACACGAAAGTCGCCGCTTAGTACCGATGTGGGAATTTACGAGGCAAGAGGACAAAACATAACCTGGGAATTTGTTGAGCAGGAAAACCGTTACATCCCCACAATTTACAAAAACGGACACGGCACCGCTTACGAATCTCACAAAGAAGATATTTATGCCGATGTGGGAATACCCGAAACACCCGAAAAGGCAAATATGCTTGCAAGTTATTTTAAGGCATATTACACAACCGACGGCTATTCTTACGAGTTCTTTCTTCCGGTGCAAAATCTTGACAATAACAGTATTTATGTCCGTTATTTTTACGGTGAGGGAGAATACGCCGAAACAACCATAAACGGTGACGATGCCGGCACAATGTATTTAGACGGCAGGTTTTACGATATTTACTGTGACCGTGAAACGGGAAGAATTTTTGTTATGTGCGAAGGTGCCGTAACACCGCTTCCCTATGTTTTGAATTACGGGCGGAATAATCTTTTGATACTCGCTTCAAAAGACTGTACCGTTGAGCAAACCGAGATAATAAGCAGTAAATTTTCCACAACCTTTAATTCAAGATTTTATGTGTTTAATAACAGTATCGAAAAAAACGAAATCTTTTCTTCACTTCTTACCCATCCGCTTTATTTCCCGAAAAACAGCAAAACCACCGCAGGAAGTGCCCAAAGTGAAATTACCGCCGTTGCCTCCCAAAACGGCAAACTTATTGTTTTTAAGGAAAACGAAACCTATAAAATCAATGTAACATCAGGCACGGTGTTAAGTAAAGCACTTAACGCCATAGGAACAACCGAAATCTACGATTTGGCGGATAAGATGGAGTCGGAATCAATAAGCACCAAAACGGGTTGCTTAAAGCATAATGTAATATCCACCGTCGGCGGACGGCTTATATGGCTTGGCAGGGATAAAA
The DNA here is from genome assembly GCA_045616025.1 of Acutalibacteraceae bacterium. Lineage (GTDB taxonomy): Bacteria > Bacillota > Clostridia > Oscillospirales > Acutalibacteraceae > UBA737. The sequence goes on from JAZLFY010000137.1 coordinate 1,600, forward strand.
AGGTTTATACCCTTGAAGCCACCACCTACGGAAGTGAGAAAAACATTTATTGCATTTCTTCTTCGGTAGACAGTATCCTTAAAAATATTGACGACCAAACACTTATGTCGGACGGTGTTTTCTCGGTTGCAACAGACGGTATGTATATTCTCTTTTTAAAGGATAAGGTGCTTGTTGCCGACTGCCGTATAAAAGAATACGGATACAGTAAAAAATATGCTTCATCCGAAAGCCGCGAGAATATAACATGGTATCAGTTTACCCTCCCCGAAAACACAATTGTTTTAAGCGGCGGTGTTATAGACGGCGAACTTGTACTGTCGGTTAAAGACGCCGAAAATGATGTATGCTATTTTGCCTTGCCCGGCAGCGAAACCGACAAGGTTTACACCTTTTCAGACGACAGTTTTGTAACAAAAGAAATTCCCGTCGGTATGCACATTTTAAGCAAAACATTTACCTTTGGTATTCCCGAACAGAAAAAGGTTATTGACCGAATTTGCCTGTCGGTGAAAAACAAAGACCGTATTAAATTTAAGGTTATTACCGATAAAGAGCAAATAACCGAAACCCTGACAGAAAACCCACAGTTTAAAAGCATTACGGTAAAGCCGAAAACCGCACCGTTTAGTACGGTTAAATTCCGTATCGAGTCAAAAAGCGGCTTTTCCCTTACCGATGCAAAAATATTTTTAAGACCGGTGACAATATGAAAAGAATAATTACTGCGGTTTTGTCGGTGCTTATTTTATGCGCTTGCAATGAAAATTCCTTAAAAAGCAGAGAGCGGGAAACCGCAACCTATATAAACGGAGTATGGCTTTCGTATATCGAACTTGACAAAATGGTAAAGTCGGGCGATTTTACCGAAAATTTTACCTATGCAGTACAAAATCTTAAATCGTTTTCGGTTACCGACCTTTATTTGCATACCGCCCCTTTTTGTGACTGCATTTATAAATCGGAATATTATCCGGTAAGAAACGGTTACGAAAATGCGGGGGTTGATGTTCTTAAAACGGCAACCGAAATTTGTCACCAAAACGGAATAAGGGTGCACGCCTGGTTAAATCCGTACAGGGTAAAAACGGCGAACACCGATTTGTCCGACCTGCCAAACGGCAGTATTGCAAAAAAATGGGCACAGGACGAAAACCTGCAAAATGTTCTTTTTGCAAACGGGGTTTATCTTAACCCCGCTTCGTCCGAGGTCAGGCGGCATATAATTTCTTTTGTGCGTGAGGTGGTAAGCAAATACCGTGTTGACGGTGTGCATTTTGACGACTATTTTTACCCGACCACCGATACGGGATTTGATAAATTAAGTTTTGAAAACTACTGTAGGGAGTGCAAAAATCCGCTGTCACTGACCGAATACCGCACAAATGCCGTAAATGCACTTATTTCGGGTTGCTTTACCGCCATAAAATTTATTGATAAAGATGTCACCTTTTCGGTAAGCCCTGCCGCATCGGTGGAAAAAAATCTTAACAATTATTATGCCGATGTTAAAACCTGGTGCCAAAACGGGTGTGTGGATGTTATAATTCCGCAACTGTATTTCGGGTTTTCCTATCCCGACCAAAGATTTTGCTTTGATAATCTTATAAGTCAGTGGAAAGATGTTACCGCCGGTACCGATACAAAACTTTGTGTCGGGTTGGCACCCTATAAAATCGGCACAGAACAGTCGCCCGACTGTCACGAATGGGCGGACGGAGTAAATGTCTTAAAACGCGAGGCGCAGACCTGCTCTGTTGACAAAGATATTTGCGGTGCGGTTTATTTTTCCTATTCTTCACTTTTTGAAAACGGAAAACTTTGCGAAGAGGACCTAAGCGAAATGTCCGCATTGGTTGACACCGCCGTTTTAAAGTGATATATTCTTTATATCAACTTAAAAGGTGGATAATACTTATGATTTATGAAAGTATTGAAGAACTAATAGGAAAAACCCCCTTGCTTAAACTTTCTAACATTAAAAAGGAGTTTTCGCTTTCGTCCGATATTTTTGCAAAACTTGAATTTTTTAATCCTGCCGGCTCGGCAAAGGACAGGGTTGCAAAACAGATGATAGAGGACGCAGTAGCGGACG
>JAZLFY010000138.1:0-3007 GCA_045616025.1 Acutalibacteraceae bacterium
GCCGTATGCCTTGAAGCGTCACTTAAACTTAAAGAAATTTCCTATATCCACTCCGAAGCGTATGCCGCAGGCGAACTGAAGCACGGTACAATTTCTCTTATCGAGCCGGGCAGAACGGTAATAGCCCTTACCTGTCAGGAAGACCTTTACGATAAGATGTTAAGCAATATTAAAGAAGTCCGTGCCCGTGGTGCTTATGTTCTCTCCTGCGCTGACGAGGGTGACACGGCAGTCGGGCAGGTGTCCGAAAAGGTAATATATATCCCGAAAGTTCACCGCTTCTTTAAAGCGGCGGTCGAGATTATTCCTTTCCAACTCTACGCCTACTATGTTGCACAGTATAAGGGTTGCGATATTGATAAACCCCGCAACCTCGCAAAATCTGTAACGGTTGAATAAACTAAAATAAAACAAAAAGCTGCAAGTATAAGTCCGTTTTCCTAATATATAACCGGTTTTTATATAAGGTATAATACAAATGCAAAAAAGCGGTTGCAGTTTTGTTATTAAATGATGTCGCCACTTTCTTCCGTTTTCTCATTACAATTTCTTCATTAGCGTCAGCGTCTTCATTTTTCATTAGCCCCAACGGGGCGACTTCATTAAAAAAAGCATCGCGAAAGCGTTTCTTTTTTCTGGCACCCCCGACCGGAATCGAACCGATAACTAAAACTTAGGAGGTTCTTGTTATATCCATTTAACTACGGGGGCAAACCTGTGTGCCATATAATTTTATCCCAACTGTGCGATAAAGTCAACATCATATTGCTTTTTGGTTGATTATTTGTTATAATAACCGTATAAGATACCGAAAGGCAGATGGTAAAGATAAACTTTTTTAAAAAAATAATAGACAAAACAAAGAAAACATTTTTTACAAAAAGTTTCCTTTTATTTTGCCTACTCGGGGTTGTCAACTGTTTTAACGACTCGCTGTTTTCGTGGCTTGCCCGTCTTATGGGGCTTCAAAAAAACACGGCGGCGGTTATCGGGTACGCAATATCGCTTTCAATTGCTTACTACCTGACGACGATGTTCATATTCAAAAGTAAACCGAGTTTAAAGAAATATGTCAAGTTTATAATTTCATATATACCTAACTTTATTATCTTTTTCCTTGTTACCTTTATCACGCTCAACGTCTGGCATCTGCACCAATTTATCGGCACCTTCCTTGCCGCGGCGGCAGGCGGCCCGATAACCTTCGTGATAATTAAAATCTACGCTTTCGGCGTTAACCCGAAAAAAGAATAATTGTTTATAAAACATCGCCCTGAACGGTTTGTTCAGGGCGATTATCTATATTAATTATTCTTCGGATTTTTCTTCCGGTTTCTTGCCTGAAAGAATTGTGTTAACGATTATTCCGAGGATAAGAGCGGTAGCGATAGATGTGATGGTGATTTTTCCGAAGTTGAGAGCAAGACCGCCGATGCCTGCGATAAGAATTGTTGATGCAACGAAGAGGTTGCGGTTGTCGTTAAGGTCAACCGGCTGGAGCATTTTAAGACCTGATACAGCGATAAATCCGTAAAGTGCCATACAAACGCCGCCCATTACACAAGAGGGTATTGAACTTAAGAAGGCAATTACGGGGGAGAGGAAGGAAATAATGATTGCGAGGAATGCTGTGCAGATTATCGTAATTACCGATGCGTTACGGGTAATTGCCACACAAGCGATTGATTCGCCGTAAGTGGTGTTGGGGCAACCGCCGAAGATTGCGCCGACCATAGAACCGATACCGTCACCCAAGAGGGTTCTGTCAAGACCGGGTTCTTCAAGCAAATCGCGTTCGATTATTGAAGAAATGTTTTTGTGGTCTGCAACGTGTTCTGCGAATACAACAAGTGCAACCGGAACATAAGCAACTATAACCGAGATTATGTAAGTACCTGTAATTTCCGATGTACCCTTAATTGCTTCAAGGAATGTGAATTCGGGAACTGCAACGAAGGTTGAAAGTTTTACGCCGTCTTTTGTAAGTGCGGTGATTTTGCTGAAATCGGCAATTTGAAGAGCCTTAATTCCAGTTGCATAACCGATAGCCGTAAAGATGGCTGCAAGAGCGAAACCTGCGAGAATACCGATAATGAACGGGATAAGTTTTGACATCTTCTTGCCGTAGGTTGAGCAGAGTGTAACGGTTATAAGTGTTACAAGTCCGCAAAGAATGGCGATTAAGGTGTGACCGCCTTCAATATTTGATTTCTGTAAATCGCCGACTGCGTTTCCTGCAAGTGACAAACCGATAATTGCAACGGTCGGTCCGATAACTACCGCCGGCATAAGTTTGTTGAGCCAATTAACACCGACAAGTTTTACAAGTATTGCAATTACTACATAAACAAGACCTGCAAAAACCGCACCGATGATCAGTCCCAAAAATCCAACCTGCATTGATACGCCGCCTGCAAAAGCCGCCGCCATAGATCCTAAGAACGCGAAAGACGAACCTAAGAATACCGGACTCTTTTTGCGTGTGAAGGCAACATAAACCAATGTTCCGATACCTGCACCGAAAAGTGCCGCCGCAATACTCATACCGTTACCGACAATCATCGGTACCGCTATGGTTGCTGCCATAATTGCCAATAGTTGCTGGAATGCGAAGACAAGAACTTGTCCGAATTTCGGCTTGTCTTCTACTGTGTAGGTCATTTTCATTTTTCCTTACTCCCTTTTTTAAAATTATATATCAAAACGAGGATTATATTAACCCTCGATTTAACCTTAAACTTGTATGGCAATTATGTTAAATGACGGCTCGAAAATATTAAACTTTCGCCGAGAGAACAAATGCGTTTTTTAATTAAAGGAATATAATATTATATATATACATATATTTTTAAATAACAAAATGTTATGTTTGAATTTCCTTTTCAAGTTACAATACCACAACATATAGTTGTTGTCAAGCATTTTTTTATAAAAAATTCATATTTTTTGTGGTATAAAATATTTATTTGTCGTCAAGACTATTTTTTAGGTAACCGATTTTGTATGG
>JAZLFY010000139.1:0-5707 GCA_045616025.1 Acutalibacteraceae bacterium
GTCGTCCTCGGCAACCCGTTTGGTTTGTGCGAAAATTGACGGGAGCGCACGGAGACGCTCCCCTACAACATATCAATTTATATTACGCCGTAGGCACATTAATTTGTGCGAAGCACAACTTCGTTTGTCCGTTAGGACAACTTCATTGCCGATAGGCACTTCATTGTTCCATAGGAACACTTCGTTAAAATCCCCAACGGGGATTTTACATGCCGTACCCTACAATATAAATTGATAGCACTGTCTAAAGCGCCCCTCACCTATAGGGGCGCTTTGGCTCGTACGGTCAATATTTATTCATTATTCATTTAAAAAAAGACGGACTGTGTCCGTCTTTTTTTATCCATTATAATATTCAATCGCTTTTTGCATAAATTCGGCGGTGACATCGAAATACTCCGCCAATGCAAAAATACTGTCAAGTCCGCTTTTGACCGCCGATTTAAGCGACCTTTCGGGAATTAACCGCTTTATTGCCCAACCGTTTGCGCGGCGCTCGTGCTTTTCACGGATATCAAGCGGTGAATAGACATTATAAAAACCCGATGTGTTGCAGTGCCCGAGTTCGTGCGCCAAGCACACCTTTTCCTGCCTGCCCGACACCGCTTTATCAAGTCCGATAAACAATTTATCGTTTACACTTGCCGAAACCGAAAGGTTTTCGGGCAGGTCAAAGCGGTCAACCGTAACATCGCATTTTTGCGCAATATTATACAGTTTTTCAGTTGTCATTATTTTTCTCTCTTTCCTTTAAATACCGTGCATACCGTTTAACTTCGTTCCACATTTCATCAGTAACGGCGCCGTCTCCGCCGAAAAGAGCAACCTTTAAAGATTCGCTGTCGGCAGGGGCTGTTTGTTTGCCGTACAGATAATCTACACTTACCCCGAAATAGTCGGAGATACGGGAAAGAGTATCTACCGATAGAGACTTCTTTTTGCCGCTTTTGAAATCGGACAACGAAGCACGGGGAATATTGCAGGCGGTACAAAGCGCCGTTACATTTATTCCCTTATTCTCGCACAGTTCTTCAATTCTTGCATAAAGTTCCGGAATTTTATGCTGCATACCAAAGTCCCCTTTTTTGTACAATTACGAATTTTCGTAATTTTTATATTGACATTTACGAAATATCATATATAATAAACTTGTGTTACGAAATATCGTAATTAATTTTCGGTATTTCCAATTATAATACATATAAAACGGTTTGTCAAGAAAAAGAAAGGAAGTTTAATTTTATGTACGTTTGTATGGACTGTGAAAAAAGATTTTTTAATCCGAAATTCTATTTTGAAAGGCATTTACTTGCCTCGCCGCCCTACGAAAGACATATTATGTGTCCGTTTTGCGAGAGCGAAAACATTGCCGAAATAGAGGTACGGCATTGCCGCTGCTGCGGCGCACGGCTGCGCCGTGAAAACACGGGCGAATACTGTAATGCATCCTGCAAAAGACGGGGCGAAAAACTGTGGAAAATGCAGGAAATAAACCGCAAAAAGCGGCTTACAAACCCCATTGTTCAGATAACGAACAAACTTGAAGAATACAACAAAAGTCACGGCACAAATCTTTCCTACGGACAATTTGTGGCAAGAGGGTTGCAAAATGAACATTGACGAGAAAAAAGAGTATCTTTCAAAATACCGCATTTTTGCGGCAAAACTTAAAAGAATTAAAGAAATGTCCGAAATCTTCCCTAATGAAAAGGAAAAATTCGACCGCAAATACAAAGAAGTTAAAACCGAGCGGGAAAAAATGGAGTGCGAAATCGATTTGGTTGATGGGGGTGTGTTAAGCGAAATATTATCCCAAAAATATATATGCGGAAAGTCAATAGAAGAAATTGCACTTTTAATCGGGTACTGCAAACGGCAGACCGAGCGCCTACACATAAAAGCGCTTAAAAATTTCTGCACGGCATAAAAAAGTTCTTTACAAAACCTGCTTTTTTACTTAAAATAGAAATAAGTTTAAAAAGGGGGCGAAAATATGGATAAGAAACCGAAAATACTGCTTTGTCTTTCTATGGCGGTTTTCGGCACCGTCGGAATTGTACGGCATTATTTACCGACCGAGTGGTCGGGGTTTATCGCCTCTATGCGCGGGTTTATCGGTGCGGTGTTTTTACTGCTTATTATGCTTATTTTAAAGAAAAAGCCCGATTTTAAAAAGATAGGCAAAAACCTTTTTAAACTTATTCTTTCGGGCATTTTTATCGGCTCGAACTGGATTTTATTTTTTGAAAGTATGAATTACACAAGCGTTGCAACATCGACACTTTGTTACTATATGGCGCCGGTCTTTTTTGTAATAATTTCGCTTATTTTCTTTAAAGAACGGCTTAATTTAAAACGGACAATATGCGTTATTGTGTCCTTTGCCGGTATGGTGCTTGTAAGCGGAGTGGTTGGCGGACAGTCGGGCGGCGAAAGCAATTTAAAGGGTGTATGTTTGGCACTTGGCGCGGCACTTCTTTATTCACTTGTTACGACCATCAATAAAACCGTTACCGACATTTCGCCCTACGACAAAACAACGGTGCAACTGCTTACCGCCGCAATAGTGGTACTGCCATATTCTTTGATTTTCGAGCCGTTTACCGCCTCGATGTTCAGCACGGCAAACATTTTGCTTTTATTACTGCTTGGCATACTGCACACTTCCCTTGCCTATGCGGCATACTTTGCATCGGTTGAAAAGGTGCCTGCCGGTACGGTGGCGGTGCTTAGTTACATTGACCCTGTGGTGGCGGTGCTTCTTTCCGTGTTGGTACTTTCAGAGCCGCTTGATATTTTCGGCAAAATCGGTGCCGTACTTATTATCGCCTCGGCAATAGCGGCAGGGTAAAAAAGAACACTGATAATTTCCGCTCTGTATTTTATGCAGGGCGGTATTTATTTGTTGCAAAACGGGTGATTTTATGGTAATATAAATTGATTAAATATATATTAATTATTTAAAGGACTTGAAAATGAAAAAAGTTATTATTAAGATACGCGGAACGCAAGGCTCAAAGCGTGACACTGAAACGATAGAGTTTACCACCGAGGGCGTTATGCGCAAGGACGGAAACGATTACATTTTAAGTTACAGCGAGGGCGAAATAATCGGAGGCGCAAACATTAAAACCCGTCTGACCGCCCGAAACAACAGTGTCATACTTGAACGGACGGGCGACCTTTCTTCCAAACTGATTATTGAAAAGGGTATAAGAAACAGTTGCTTTTATGCCGTGCCGCAGGGTGAACTGACACTTGGTATTTACGGCAAAAAAATTGATAACCGTCTGACCGATAAGGGCGGAAAACTTGAAATGACCTATACGGTTGATACAAATCTTCAACCGCTTAGTGAAAACAGTGTGGATATTACGGTAAGCGAGGTAAAATAAAAAATGTCATTACTTGTTGAAAAAGCAAAAGAGCAAATTAAACAAATTATTATAAGTGCCGCAAAAAAGGCGCAGGAAAAGGGTGAACTGACCGCCTGCGAATTGCCCGATTTTACGGTTGAAAAATCAAAGCAGCGAGAACACGGCGATTATGCGGTAAACGCCGCACTTGTCTGGTCAAAGGTGCTTAAAAACAACCCCCGTATGACGGCGCAAACCCTACTTGATAACTGCGATTTTGAAAATTCCTACATCGAAAAAACCGAAATTGCGGGACCGGGTTTTATAAATTTCTTTTTATCGAATAAATACTACGGCGATATTGTGTCGGATGTTTTAAAAAAGGGCGCAGATTACGGCAAGAGTGATTACGGCAAGGGCAAGCGTGTACTTGTTGAATTTGTTTCCGCCAACCCGACAGGGCCTATGCATATAGGAAATGCAAGGGGCGGCGCTTTGGGTGACTGTTTGGCATCTGTACTTTCCGCCGCAGGATATTATACCGAGCGTGAATTCTACATAAACGATGCAGGCAACCAGATTAACAAGTTCGGTCTGTCGCTTGACCTCAGATACCGTCAACTTTTTGAAGACGGTGTGGAAATGCCCGAGGACTCCTACCACGGTGAAGACATTATCGCCCACGCAAAAGCATTTGCGGAAATTAACGGCGACTCCTACATAAACCGTGACGAAAATGAGCGCCGCGCGGCACTTGTTGAATTTGCATTACCGAAAAATATAGCAGGACTTAAAACCGACCTTTTAAAATACCGAATTGAATATAACACCTGGTTTAAAGAAAGCAGTTTGCACCAAAACGGCGAAACAAAACGGATAATTGAACTTTTAAAACAAAGCGGCAAAACCTACGAAACCGACGGTGCATTATGGTTTCGTGCCACCGATTACGGTTGCGATAAGGACTTTGTTTTAGTTCGTGCAAACGGCGTGCCGACCTATGTTGTACCCGATATTGCATACCACTATAACAAACTTGAAACAAGAAAGTTTGATAAGGCAATAGATATTTTGGGTGCCGACCACCACGGTTATGTTCCCCGTCTTAAAGCGGCTTTGACCGCACTCGGCGTTGATGCCGACCGACTTGATGTTGTGCTTATGCAGATGGTACGGCTTGTGCGTGACGGCGAGGTTATAAAGGCAAGCAAGCGAAGCGGTAAGGCGATAACCCTTGTAACACTTCTTGAAGAAGTGCCGATTGATGCGGCAAGATTTTTCTTCAATTTAAGGGAGCCGAATTCCCACTTTGATTTTGACCTTGATTTAGCGGTAAGCCAGTCTAACAGTAACCCCGTTTATTATGTTCAGTATGCGCACGCGCGTATTTGCAGTATTTTAAGAAATCTTGAAAGCGAGGGTGTTAAGGCGACACCTTCGGGCGAATTTTCAAAACTTACCGAGCCCGAAGAAACCGACTTAATTCTTCACATTTCGGCGCTTACCGACGAAATTATACAGTCCGCAAAGACTTACGACCCTGCAAGAATTACCCACTATGTATTTGAACTTGCAACAAAATTCCACAAGTTCTATGCCGCCTGCCGTGTAAAGACCGACGACGCCGAACTTACAAACGCACGGCTTAACCTTTGCATAGCAACAAAAATTGCAATTAAAAATGTTCTTGATATGTTGAAGATTGATGCACCCGAAAAGATGTAATCTTTGCTTAAAGGAGAAAATTATGGACAACCGCAATTTAACCATGCTGACCGACCTTTACGAAATGACTATGGCAAACGGTATTTTAGACAGCGAATTTTCCGACACCGTTACCTATTTTGATATGTTTTTCCGCCGTATTCCCGACGACGGCGGTTATGCAATAATGGCAGGTGTGGCGCAACTTATTGAATATTTTGAAAATCTGCATTTCGAAGCAGACGACATTAAATATCTGCGCTCGCTTAATTTGTTTAGTGAAAAGTTCATAAATTATCTTGAAAGTTTTAAGTTTTCCTGCGATGTTTGGGCAGTACCCGAGGGAACACCGATTTTTCCGCAGGAGCCGATTGTAACCGTTAAAGGACCTGCCGTTCAGGCAATGATGGTTGAAACAATGGTTTTGCTTGTTATAAACCACCAATCTCTTATAGCAACAAAGGCAAACCGTATTGTCCGTGCCGCACACGGCAGACCTGTTATGGAATTCGGCGCCCGCAGAGCGCAGGGAGCAGATGCGGCATACTACGGCGCACGCGCCGCAATAATCGGCGGTTGCACCGGCACTTCCGATGTTAAAACCGCAAAAGATTTCTCGGTTGCCGCTTCGGGCACAATGGCACACA
>JAZLFY010000140.1:0-1088 GCA_045616025.1 Acutalibacteraceae bacterium
TTTGCCGCTTTTTGTTTTTCCTTTTCTTCGTATTCTTCAAAAGTGCCGTCAAAAAGGGTTGCGCCCTCGTTATTCATTACAAGCAGTTTATCGGCAATTTTATTGACAAAATAGCGGTCGTGAGATACGGCAATAACCGTTCCCTCATACTCCTTTAATATATTTTCAAGTGTTTCTTTGCCGACAATATCCATATGGTTGGTCGGCTCGTCAAGAAGCAGAAAATTGGGTTTATGCTTAAACAGTTTGCAAAGTTCAAGCCGCACCCTTTCGCCGCCCGAAAGTACATCAATGGTTTTAAAAACGTCGTCACCCGAAAAGACAAACGCGCCAAGCGACTGACGGCACTCCCTTTCGCTTAAAAGCGGAAATTCGTTTTGAAAATTTTCAAGTATCGTTTCATTACCCGTTATTTCGGCATTTGTCTGGTCAAAATAACCGGTTTTCGCCTTTGCACCGAAACCGTATTCGCCCGACAGCTGCGGTATTTTAGCGGTAACGGTTTTAAGAAATGTTGACTTGCCTATTCCGTTATCCCCTATTATGCAGAGTTTTTCTCCCCTTTTAAGTTGAAAATCTACCGTAAGAAGCGGACTATTATAACCGATTACCAAATCTTTTGCAAAAAAGACATCCGACACGTCGGGATTTTCTATTTTAAAATTGGTATGAAATGTGCGCAAATCGTAACGGTTGGGCATTTCGGCTTTTTTCATACGCTCAAGCATTTTAATTTTGGACTGCACCATTTTTGCCTTGGTTGCTTTATAACGGAAGCGTTCTATAAGCCGTTCGGTTTTTTCAATTTCCTTTTTCTGCAATTCGTGGTCTTTAAGCCGCTTTTCAAAGTTCGCCCGTTTTTGCCTTTCAAAATCGGAATAGTTACCCGAATAACATACCGTTTCACCGTATTCAATTTCGTACACCTTATTAACTATACGGTTTAAAAACATACGGTCGTGCGATACGATAATTATTGCCGATTTATAGTTTTTAAGGTAATCTTCAAGCCATTTTACCGTGGAAATATCAAGGTGGTTGGTCGGCTCGTCAAGTAAAAGTATATCCGGCTTGGAAAGAAGAAGTTT
>JAZLFY010000141.1:0-1278 GCA_045616025.1 Acutalibacteraceae bacterium
CGATATAATGCATAAAGCGGGAATAGGTGTAATACTTGATTGGGTACCTGCACATTTTCCGAAAGACGAGTTTGGTCTTTACAAATTTGACGGTGGTCCCTGTTATGAGTATGCCGATACAAGAAAGGGCGAACATAAAGAGTGGGGAACGGCAGTATTCGATTACGGCAAACCGCAGGTAATGAGTTTTTTAGTATCAAGTGCGGTATATTGGATAAAAGAATTTCATATTGACGGACTAAGGGTTGATGCAGTAGCATCAATGCTTTATCTTGACTATGGCAGACAGGGCGGAGATTGGTTGCCGAATTCCTACGGTGGCAGGGAGAATCTTGAAGCGGTCGAACTGCTTAAACAGGTAAACATAGCGGCATTTAATGCCGACCCGAAAGTTTTGATGATAGCGGAAGAATCAACTGCGTGGCCGATGGTTACAAAACCGCCTCACGACGGAGGTTTAGGCTTTAATTTTAAATGGAATATGGGTTGGATGAACGATATGTTAAGGTATATGTCGTTAGACCCGCTTTTCAGAAAGCATAATCATGACTGTTTGACCTTTTCGTTTTTCTATGCCTTTTCCGAAAATTTTGTACTCCCCATTTCACACGATGAAGTGGTACACGGCAAATGTTCTATGATAAATAAAATGCCTGGCGAGTACGATGAAAAGTTTAATAATCTTCGTGCTTTTTATACCTATATGATGGCGCATCCGGGTAAGAAACTTTTATTTATGGGTCAGGAATTTGCACATTTTATCGAATGGAATTATGAACAGCAACTCGATTGGCTGTTGCTTGAATATGATACACATAAGCAAATGCTCCAATTTGTAAAAGACTTAAATAAATTTTATATAAAAACCAATGCTTTTTGGGAAATAGATTATTCTTGGGAAGGTTTTTCATGGATTTCAAACGATGATAATTCACAAAGTATAATATCGTTCAGGCGAATAGACAAACAAGGGAATGAGATAATATGTGTATGCAATTTTGTGCCTGTCAGCAGAAGTGATTACCGTATCGGTGTGCCGAGAAAGGGAAGTTACCGTCAGGTATTTTCAAGCGACCTTAAAAAGTACGGCGGTAAAACCGAGGAACTGAAAAGTTTCAGAAGTGAAGCGGTGCCAATGCACGGATACGAAAATTCGGTTTCGATTGATATACCTGCTATGTCGGTAACCTATTATAAAGTACCGGCAAAACGAAATACAACGAAAAATAAGGAATAATTATTTAAAATTTTAAATATTATATAAAGTTGTACAAATAT
>JAZLFY010000142.1:0-7113 GCA_045616025.1 Acutalibacteraceae bacterium
CAACAGGCTTGCCCTGTTCGGGTTCCTGGTATACCGCGGCATCCATAGAAACGGTGATGGGAGCCGAAACAGATGAAGGATCGATATACAGTGCCGAATAGAAGCCGCCGCTTACGCAATTGCAGGCATCTTTAACGGTCATTTTGCTGCCGGCATAATTGAGAGCGGAAAGTATGCTCGTTGCGCCTGCGGTAATATCGGCAGGAACGGAATCATAGCTCCAGTCGTAAGTAACGGTGCCGGTGCTGAAATTACCGGTATATTTGCCGAAGTAACGACCCTTTGCGTTATTGCTGAAGTTGAGAATGAAATCTACGAAATAATCATCGTAGCCGGTACCCATTTTTTCAACATCGATATAAGCGCCGATAACATAGTTCATGTCTATGTTATCAATACCGCATTTCTCCGCGAAATCTTCAAAGCCGGGAGTTGTTGCGAAATCTCTGCCCTCTACCATTTTGATGATAGCGGTAGGCCTTTCCATGGCAACTTTGATTTCCTGAACGGATTCGGGAGAAACCTTAACATCTTCATATACGGGGTTCTGACCTTTTTCGGGTTTTTCAAACATATCAAGACCGAGAGAAACGTCAACGGGACCGTCAACGCTGCCGGGTTTAACATAAAGAGCACAATAGAAGGTTTCGATATTGCGAACCTTTTCTATGGTGAGAAGATTCTTTACACCGTATTCTTCGAAAAGATGATGTTCGCCTGCGATAACTTTCTGGAAGCCGTCGGCTTCGCCATCATACTCGCCGGGCTGCATCCATTTGTTGTACTCGGTACCTGTGCCGTATTTGCCGTAGAACTCAGCTTCCATATCCGCGCCTGCGGTGAGTTTGAAATCAACAAGGAAATCTTCAAAAGACTCGTCGCCGAGCTGATTTACCGAGAAAACAGCGCCTACGAGATAATCAAGGTCCTTATCGCCTACGGGAAAATCCTTGAAGCCCTCGGTATCTGCAAATGCCGTACCTTTGATAAGGTTAATATTTGCAACGGGTTTGTTTTCCGTTGCTGCAAATGCGGCTGACGTCATAGACAACATCATAAGCACTGCAAGAACAACTGACAGAACTTTTTTCATAAATTGACCTCCACTTTCCGTATATTAAAATACTACAATAATGTACTACTTATTTTCGAAATTGGCAAGAGGAATTTTACCAATTTTATACTTTGTTCACATTTTTGTAATAATATGGTATTATACTGATATAAATTATTTTGAAAGGAAAAATTATGCTTAAACTTAAAAATATTATTAAAGAGTATGATGTCGGCGAAAATAAAGTATCTGCGCTTCGCGGTGTTGATATTGAATTTCGTGACAATGAATTTGTATCAATTTTAGGACCGTCAGGTTGCGGCAAAACAACACTTCTTAACATTATTGGAGGGCTTGACCGTTATACAAGCGGTGACCTTGTTATAACGGGAAAATCAACCAAAAAGTTTAAAGATTCCGATTGGGATACCTACCGTAATCACACCATAGGTTTTGTGTTTCAAAGTTACAACCTTATTCCTCACCAAAGTGTATTGTCAAATGTTGAACTTGCCCTTACACTTTCAGGTGTTAATCGAAAAGAACGCAGAAAGCGTGCTGTTGAAGCCCTCGAAAAGGTCGGACTTGGTGACCAGTTAAACAAAAAACCAAATCAGATGTCGGGCGGACAAATGCAACGTGTAGCCATTGCCCGTGCGCTTGTAAACAACCCTGAAATACTACTTGCAGACGAGCCTACGGGCGCACTTGACAGCGAAACAAGCGTTCAAATTATGGATTTGCTTAAAGAAATCGCAAAAGACCGTCTTGTTATTATGGTAACACACAACCCCGATATTGCAAACGAATATTCAACACGAATTGTTAAACTGTTTGACGGTAAAATCATTGACGACAGCAATCCTTATTCTTCCGAAGATGAAGAAGAAACAAAAAAGAAACTTAAGCGTCCCTCAATGTCTTTACTGACTGCATTTTCTCTTTCAATAAACAACCTTTTCACCAAAAAAGCGAGAACGATTTTAACAGCCTTTGCCGGCTCAATAGGAATTATCGGTATAGCCCTTATTTTATCACTTTCAACCGGTGTTGAAGCATATATAAACAATGTCGAAGAGGACACCCTTTCAAGCTATCCGGTTAAAATCCAAAAAGCAGGCACTGATGTTGGTGAATTAATCGGAACACTAATGGACGACAGCGGAAAAATTAAGAATAAAGAAAAAGACAAACTTTATTCTAAAAATATTATGACCGATATGATGAGCGGTATGATAAACGGCTCGTCCGAAAATGACCTTAAATCTTTTAAAGAACACATTGAAAGCAACAAAAAATTTAAAGATTTAAGTTCTGATATTAAATATTCATACTCAACCGTAATGAACATTTATACCGCTGACGGTAAAAGAGTTAACCCTTCTGATATTTTTGAAAAAATAGGATTCAAATCTGACGGCAACTCTTCAAGCCTGATGTCAAGCGGAGGATCCGGCATGATGATGAACACATCGGTTTGGCAGGAACTTCTTGATAATAAAGAACTTTTAGATAAACAGTATGATGTAATTGCGGGAAATATGCCGCAAAACTTCAATGAAGTTGTTGTTATTGTCGGAGAAAACAATGAAATCAGCGACTATACACTCTACACATTAGGTCTTAAAGACTCCGATGAATTGTCCGAAATTATGAAAAAGGCAATGAACGGCGAAAAGATTGAAAAACCGGCAGAAACTTCCTACACATATGACCAGATACTAAATCTTTCGTTCAGATTATTGCTTAATACCGATTATTATCAAAAGCAAGCAAACGGCACATATCTTGATATGAGCAAAGACCAACTTTATTTGCTTGATAAAATCAAATCTTCACAAGAAGTAAAGGTTGTCGGTATTCTTCGTGCAAAAAGTGATTCAACAACAAAAAACCGTTCTTCTGGTACCGTAGGATATTTAAGCTCATTGATGACAACACTTATCAATAATGTTAATGATAGTGAAATTGTTAAAGAACAGGTCGCAAACCCCGAAAAAGATATTATTACAGGTCTTCCTTTCCCAACCGACAAAGAAATAACTATGGATGACCTTAATGCATATATTGCCTCACAACCTGCCGAACAGCAAGCACAATTCAAGGCATATATTGCACAAATGACTGCAGAAGGTTTAAGCGAACAGCAAATTGTAAACAAGTTTTCTTCCTATTTAAAACAAAATCAAAGCGAAAACACTTATGAAGACAATTTAAAATTACTCGGTGTTTCTGACCTTGCTGTTCCAAGCACTATTAACATTTATCCGAAAGATTTTTCTTCAAAAGAAAAGATTGCCGACCTTATAAAGAAATACAACAAAGGTGTTGACGAAACTCACCAAATCACCTATACCGACTATATTGGAATAATGCTTTCGTCGGTTACAACGATTATTGATGCAATAAGTTATATTTTAATTGCTTTTGTCAGCATTTCACTTGTTGTTTCTTCAATAATGATTGGTATAATCACATATATTTCCGTTCTTGAAAGAACAAAGGAAATCGGCATACTTCGTGCAATGGGCGCTTCAAAAGGCAATATTTCAAGCGTATTTAATGCCGAAACATTAATTGAAGGATTTATTTCAGGCGCTCTCGGTATTGCGGTCACTCTGCTTTTACTGATACCGATTAATGCGATTATTCAACACATAACGGGTATTAAAAACATTGCAGCATTTTTACCGCTAAACGCAGCAATAGTTCTTGTGCTGATAAGTATGTTCTTAACATTTATTGCAGGACTTATCCCGTCAAGAATAGCCGCAAAAAAAGATCCCGTAACAGCATTGAGAACCGAATAATTAAACACAAAAAACCGGTTTGGAAATTCCAAACCGGTTTAATTTTATGCTAATTTGCAACTTGTGAAGAAGAATTATCTTCTTGCTTTTTCTTCTCTTCCTCTTGTTTCTTCTTTTCTTCTTCCTCTTTGGCTTTTTCTTCTTTTGCTTTTTCCTCTGCTATACTACCGAGAACATTGCCGCCGTGGCTCTTGCACGCACCGGGCAATTTACCTTTACAGTAATAACCTACACTCTTTGACGGACAACCCGATGTTGCAAGTTGTCCAGTACTTGTACAGTAATACCGTTCTTCCGCATAAGAGCTGTTTTCAAATTCTTTCGGTTCTAATCCTTTATGAATTTTTTGGGCAACTGCGCCCCACATTTTAAGCGCTATACCGCTATCTCTTATTGCGGTTTGATTATCGTAACCGCACCAGCAGGAAGCAACATAATAAGGTGTACCGCCGACAAACCACAAGTCATTTGAGTTATTAGATGTACCTGTTTTTGCGTAAAGTGTCATATTGGGAACATATTTTCTTGCCCCTGCACCGGTACCCTGACTGCCGTCAACAACATTTCTTAGTAAGTGGTTCATAACCGTTGCGGTATCCTCGCCCATTGCTATTGTCGGATTTTCAAATGTATCGCCTAAAATCTTTTCGTCGTGTTGGTCACAAACATAGTAATATAGTTTTGGTTTATAATATTTCCCGCCGTTACCGAAAGTGGCATAAGCCGCCGCCGATTCGGTTGTTGTAATACCGCCGTTTGTACCGCCCATACCAAGCGGTGCTAAATTCATATCTTCGGGGTTAAGAGTAGTAACACCCATATTTTTAGTCACAAAATCGAAACACTTATCTGTTCCAAGTTTTTTAACGAGTTGAACGGGTATTGTGTTTACCGAGCGTTCAAGAGCATAAGGTACCGAAATATTCCCCCAATAACCTTTATACCAGTTAACTGCCGTCCAACTTCCCGAAGTGACGGGTTGGTCATTAACGGTACTTGAATAATTGATTATACCCTCTTCAATGGCAGGAGCATAAGCGGCAATAGGTTTCATTGTTGAACCTGGTTGACGTATAGCATTTATCGCACGGTTAAATCCTGTTAGTCCCAAATTAACTGTCTTTTCACCGATACCGCCTGAAAGTCCCAAAACATGTCCTTGATAATCCATAACGGTTATTGCACCCTGTAACTGTTGACCGTCTTTACTCTTTATGCCGTAAGTGTTACTGTCATTAAAGACCGAGTCAACTGCATTTTGAATATCAGGGTTAACAGAAGAATAAATCTTATATCCGCCACTGTAAAACATTTTTGCAGCGTGTGATTCATCATACCCGTATTTTTCGGCAATATCCTTTGTAACCTGAACGATTAAAGCATCAACAAAATAGTTGTTTACTTCACTTTCTTTCATTGCATCTCTTGAAGCAACAATTTTAATTTCTTCTTTTAACGCATTATTATATTCTTCTTCTGTAATATAATCTTGATCAAGCATCTCTTTAAGGACTGTTTCTTTTCTGTCCTTGTTATTTTCAGAATGATCGTCGGGAGCATAATATGTAGGGCTTTTGGTAATTGCGGCAAGCGTAGCACACTCTGCAAGAGTTAAATCTTTTACGCTTTTGTTAAAATAATAATTTGCCGCAACTTCAACACCGTATGTGCCGTGACCTAACGGAATTGTATTAAGATAGCACTCAACTATTGTATCCTTTGAATAATGACTTTCAAGATATCTCGCTCTCATTATTTCACGCATTTTTCTGCTTGGTTTTTGTGCGTTATCGCCCGTAAGGTTTTTAACCAATTGTTGTGTAATGGTTGAACCGCCCTGATTTGACGAATAAAAATGCAAGAAAAGATTTACAAATGCAGAAAAAGTTCTTTTCCAGTCAACACCGTCATGTTCATAAAAACGCTTATCTTCAATGGCAACAAAAGAATTTACAAGGTTTTGCGGAATGCCGGTATAACCCTCTTCCTTTGATTTTGCCTTTGCGCTGTCATAAGGAGTCCAAATGCGGTTAAATTCACCGTGCAAGCGTTGATATTCAGTCCAGGTATCATTTTCACCTTTTGTGTAAATTGTGGTTGTAAAGTTAAGTTTTAAATCGTCAAGGTCTTCTTCCATTGTTCCGTCAACACTTGTGAAAACATAAACAATAAATGTTCCGAGGACAATACTAACCGTAATAACACCGATTAAAAATACGGTTAAAACAGTTTTTAAAACTTTTTGTTTTGTCGTTGAAGTGGACTTTTTTTCATTTTTTTCGTTTTTAGATGTTATATCAGATGAAAAACTGTTTAAATCAAATGACTCTGCCTTGTTTTCGGAGTTATTATTATCATCGGTACTGTAACTGAACAATTCTTCATTATCTTTATTATCCATATTGTCCATTTATTTACCTCCCATTAATGATTTTGTTAATTAATTATATCATAATAAATAATATTTTCAAGTTGAAAATAATGTACAAATTATAAATTTTACTTGCAAGTTTTATAAAATAACATTATAATATTAACACTTAACCTATTTGAAAGGAGGTCTTTATCACGGAAGACAGTGCTTCTTCTGCCGGTGTTTTACGCGGCGGTTTATTTAAAACGGATGAAATAAGAATACTTATCTGTTATATTCTTACTGCGGTTGACGAGCCGGTTCCGGTTAATATGCTTGTTAATGTTTTACATTACGAAGGCATTGCGAACGGTTTTGAAGTAAGTGATGCAATAATGCACCTTACCGAGAACGGTCAAATTATTCAAACCGACAAAGAAAATGACACCTACACCGTAACAGATAGCGGAAAAACAATTGCACGCGAACTTAACAGTTCTCTGTCATTAACCGTTAAAGACCGTGCTTATGTTGCAACGCTTAAAATGTTAACCCGTTTTAAAAATTCAAAGGATACTTTGTTTGAAATTACACATGAAGAATTCGGAACATATTTAACCTGCACCGCTATCGACGGTAAACGACCGTTTTTAAGTATTAAATTGCTTTTATCAGACGAATCGCAGGCAGGATTTATTAAAGACAGATTTTTAAACAGTCCGTCCGAAATCTACACAAAAATAATTGAACTTTTAACCAATTAAAAAAGACCGTCAGTGATATGCACCCCAAAAGTTAGACACTTTTGGAGGTGCATATTTTTATGGAAAAAACAAGAAGAATAAACAAAAAATATAGTGCAGAATTTAAAATGGGTGTTATAATGGATATGCGAG
>JAZLFY010000143.1:0-6310 GCA_045616025.1 Acutalibacteraceae bacterium
TCCAAAAGATTTAAACGGACGCCGTGAACAACAACCGATAAAAATCCCATAACGATATTAAGCAAATGCCCGATTATCATTATTACCGCACCGACTATGACGAGTGCGCCGCTAAAGCCCGATGCCATATTGTTGAAACTCTGCGCAATTGCAAGTGACGCCATACCAACGGCAAAAAGACGGATATAACTCATAACATTACCGAAAGCACTTATCGTGTTTAAAAATACGGTAAAGGTGTCGGCAAGTCCTGATTTAAGTCCTGCGCCGAAAGATTTATCGGGTGACATACCGCCGAAAAGGATTACCATTAAAAATCCAAGTCCGACAAATATTGCAACTGCGGTGACATTGATTTTCTGCCCTATTACAAGATAAAGCACCATAAAATATAGTGCGCAAATGGCAGAAAGCCAACCGACATCCGAAAGCCAACTTAAATCTTTCTTTGAAATCTTTCGCCGCACATTCATAATGCATGCAAGTGCCAATTGAATAGCACCTATGCTGAAACAGAATTTCATTACATTATTCTGTGCGGAAGATGTTGTTACACCGAAATACTGCGGATAGTTGGCAAGTTGCGGAATTACAAGTGCTTTAAGGAACGGAACTTTCATTGCACTTTCAAGCCCGAACCATGTTCCGGTAAGTGAACCCCAAATAACGGTTGCAACCGAAAGCGCAAACAAAAGAAGTGTTGCATTTGTTGTTTTTTTAATTTTTACCGTAATTCCTATTGCGGCAAGCAGGAAGATTATCCCGTATCCCGCATCGCCGATTATCATTGCAAAGAACAATGTAAAGAACGCCAAAAACCAGAACGAAATATCGTATTCACCGTAACCCGGTACAGTTCCCAAAATATCAAACACCGGTTTCATAAGTCCCGTGAGTTTATTATATTTGATTTTTGTCGGAACATAAGGGTCGTCTTCGGCAACATCTTCGGTTACCCATGCCCAATTATTATCTTTTGCCGCCTTAATGAATTTTTGTTCATCGGATACGGGAATATATCCGTTAAGCCATATCAAAGTATCGTCGCGAACAAGGGTGTTGTCAACCGAAGAATACAAAACATCGTTTTGTGTTTTAAGCAATTGCTTAGAGTAACTTTTAAGATGTTTTGCAGACTTTTTCAAAGTGTCGTCGCAAATTTCGATTTGCCTTTGACAAACGGCAATTTCCTTTTCCAAATCGGAAAGCCCCTTTTTAGGTAGGATAAATTCCGTAGCGGAAACCGAAGTATCAAGTTGACCGATTACCGCAACCGTTTCCATTTTTTCAACCGGAGACAGACGGATAAACTGTACATTTTCGTCTTTTCTTAAGGCGTTTAATTCCTTTTTCCCGAAACGGTAAAAGTGAAAATCAACACCGACATCTTTAAGGTGTGCAACATCAATCGGGTCAAAATCACCCCACGCACGAATTTTATCGGCTTCAAGAAGCAGCGTTGTTTTCGTTTCTAAGAGTGTTGCTTTTCTTTTTATCGCCTTATTTGTTTCCTCGTACAACTCGTCAAATTCCTTGTCGGAAAGAAGTGTTTGTTCGCTTTCGCCTTCTTCGGAATAATCTTTAAGTTCGGCAAGTAATTTTGAAATCGTATAAAATCTTTTTGTAAGTTCATCATCGGCTTCTTTTTTTACACCTAAATGTAAAACACCGATGTCGCGAAGTGCAGTTAAAGTTTCGTCTTTTTTAGAGGACTGCGCAATGATATATACCGATTTCATTTTTTCTATCATACGCTCGCCTCCAACCGTTTCTTTTTAGCGATTTTCCCTCGAACAACGGCACTTGTTTGCTGGTCACCGAGATAAATTCCGATAACACGGATATTTTCCTTTGCTTGCGGAATTTTTACCTTTTCAAACAAATTTACGCGTTGTGAGGTAAGACGCAGCTCCCTGCCTAACAGTTCAACCTGTACTTTAAGCGTTTTTACAAGTACACCAAGCCGTGCAATTTCACGAAGTTTAATTATTGCATCATCAACCCATAAAGGATAATCCGATACATCGTATTCGGTTTCCTTAAAGGTTAAATCGGAAAATACCGGCACGGTAACACCTGCAACATTATCCTCGCCGCAAATTGCTTTGTCGGGTATGATAAGGTTTTGAAGTTGTTTATCATACTCAAAAAGTGTATTTTCGGCAAAAACGGCAATCCAATCGTCAATACCGTTAACAAAAGAATCATATTCCTTTGTTTTCTCCTCCAAATCTGCCGTTATTTTCATAATAACGGTTTGAAGTTGTTGTTTTTTAAGTTGAAGTGTCGGAAGATAACGTTCAAAATGCTTTAACTGGTCTTTCTGTTTTTTCAGTTCGTTTTTTGTAAGTTTAACAGATGCCATATCTTAAACCATCCATTATTTCGTTTTATCTTTGGGCCATCTTTCTTCAATAAGAGCGGTTTTAAGTCCTGTTTCGTTGGGCTCAAAACACTCTGCAAGAATTTTCCAACCCAAGTCAAGTGCTTCGTCAAGCGAAATATTAACACTTAAATCCATAATCTTTGTTTCAAATAAATAGCCGTATTTAAGAAGTTTATCGTCCCACTCGCTCATAAGAAAGCCCATCGATTTCTTTTCAAGACTTTCTTTGTATGAACTGTAAAGTTTTATCATTGCATCCATAAGAGCACGGTGGTCGTTACGGGTTATACCATTAACATTCTGTTTAAGACGGGAAAGCGAGCCAAACGGCTCGATATGACCGTCTTTAAGGTAGTACTGTCCCTCGGTAATATAACCCGTATTATCGGGAACAGGGTGTGTAACATCGTCACCCGGCATTGTGGTAACACTTAAAATTGTTATTGAACCCGAACCCTCAAAATCAACCGCCTTTTCATAACGGGAAGCAAGACAACTGTAAAGGTCGCCGGGATAACCGCGGTTTGAAGGTACCTGTTCCATGGTAATTGCCGTTTCTTTTTGTGCATCGGCAAAGTTGGTCATATCTGTAAGCAGAACAAGTACGCGCTTACCGCTCAGTGCAAACTGTTCTGCAACCGCAAGAGATAAATCAGGTACCAAGGTACACTCAACCGTCGGGTCGGATGCAGTATGAATAAACATTACGGTATGTCCCATAGCACCGCTTTTTTCAAGGGTATCACGGAAATAGAGATAATCGTCGTGTTTAAGTCCCATACCGCCAAGCACGATAATATCAACCTTTGCCTGCATTGCAATTCTTGCAAGCAATTCGTTGTACGGCTCACCCGAAACGGAGAATATAGGCAATTTTTGACTTTCAACAAGTGTGTTGAATACATCAATCATGGGAATACCCGTATGTATCATTTTTTTAGGTACAATTCTTTTTGCGGGGTTAACCGACGGACCGCCGATTTTAATCATATTATCGGTAAGTTCGGGGCCGTTATCTTTCGGCACACCCGCACCGGTAAAGACTCTGCCCAAAAGATGTTCCGAAAAAGAAACCATCATAGGTCTTCCCAAAAACTTTACCGCATCGGTTGTCGAAACGCCCTGCGTGCCCGAAAAAACCTGCAAATAAACAAGGTCTTTATCAAGTTTTATTACATTAGCATAACTGTTACCGACCATAGCAAGGTCACCGTTTTTAACACCGTTTGCCCGAACGACAACAACGTTGCCGACAATAGATTCGATTTTTGTATAAACTTTTTGCATATTCGGGCCTCCTTACTCAACAACTTTTGATTTATACAAATCAATAACGGTTTGTTGTTGTTTTTTAAAGTTTTCGGAATTAAATTCCGTATTATGCCAATCAAGAAATTCCTGACGCAACTGATTAAAGAAGTATCTTGCCTCTTTTTTAGAGTCAAATTTATAATCGCTTGTAAGTGCATCATAAAGAACATTAAAGACAACAATCTGACGGTCGGTACCGCAGGCAGCATCAATCGGGTCAAAAGAGTCCTGCTGCAAGTAAGCATAGTCAAGAAGTTCTCCCTTTTGATAAATCAAATAATCTTCAAGCGATGTTCCCTCTTCACCGACAACCATCATCATTTGGTTGACTTCCGTACCGCGAATTAAATAACTGCGGGCATTTTCAACCTTTTCGTCATCAATAATTCCCTCATATTTTGTCCAAGATTCTATCGGGTGAATTGCAGGGTATTTACGGGCATCGGAACGTTCTCTTGAAAGTCCGTGGAAAGCACCGACAACCTTAAGGGTTGCCTGTGTTACCGGCTCTTCAAAGTTACCGCCTGCCGGTGAAACAGTAGCGCCTATCGTAACCGAAGCAATTTCGCCGTTATGAAGTCTGACCTTACCGGCTCTTTCATAGAAGGAAGCAATAACCGATTCAAGATATGCAGGAAATGCTTCTTCACCCGGAATTTCCTCAAGTCGACCGCTCATTTCACGCATTGCCTGCGCCCAACGGGATGTTGAATCGGCAAGCATTAAAACGGAAAGTCCCATTTGTCTATAGTATTCCGCAAGTGTAACACCCGTATAAACAGATGCTTCACGAGCGGCAACCGGCATTGAAGATGTGTTGCAAATAATTATTGTTCTTTCCATTAAAGAACGCCCCGTGCGTGGGTCGATAAGTTCGGGGAATTCTTTAAGTATTTCAACAACTTCGCCTGCACGCTCACCGCACGCCGCAACAATAACAATATCAACATCTGTATTTTTGGCTTCCATGTGTTGCAAAACGGTTTTACCTGCACCGAAAGGTCCCGGGACACAGAAAGTACCGCCCTTTGCAACCGGAAGAAATGTATCAATACAACGAATTTGGGTTATAAGCGGCTCGTCGGGGCGCAAGCGTTCTTCATAGCAGGTAATCGGCTTTTTGATAGGCCATGAGAACACCATTGAAAGTTTTTCTTCGTTACCCTTTCTGTCCTTAATAACACAGATGTTATCACGGACATTATAAACACCGCCGTCGACTATGGATACAACCTCCCAGTCAACATCATCAAGTCCGAAAGGTACCATAATTTTATGTTTGAAAAGTCCCTCGGGAACGCTGCCGACCATATCGCCCGGTCTGACAGTATCACCAACCGTTACCGCAGGAGTAAATTCCCAATCTTTATCGGGGATTGGGTTCATATAAACACCGCGTTCAAGGAAAAAGCCGCACTGTTGTGACAATTCAGGCAACGGATTTTGAAGTCCGTCATAAATTTGGGTGAGCAAACCGGGGCCTAACTCAACACTCATAAGTTCACCGGTAAATTCTGCTTTATCCCCAACCTTTATGCCGTCGGTCATTTCATAAATCTGCATACTTGCGACACCGTCGCTGACACGGATTATTTCACCTTTAAGTTTTTGGTCGTCTACCAAGATATAGCCGACTTCATTTTTGCGTATTGAACCATCAACCTTTACGAAAACAAGGTTTCCGTTTACACCGGTTACAGTTCCTGTTACATTTCCCATTATCTTCACCTATCCAAAATTTTAAGTAAAATGTATAAAATGCGAATTAATTTATCCTATGCTTAAAATCTTTTCATTTATACTGTCAACAATCAAATCGTATTCCCTTTTACCCTTTTTAAAATCGAAAACCGACTGTCTTTCAAGCAGTTTAAGTTTCAGTGCATATCCGAAAAGTGACCAATCGTCAAAATTATGTATTCCGATTAATTCATCAACTTTTTCAAATTCCATTGAAAGTAAAATCTTTTCCGCAACAAGCGGGTTTTTCTCGTTCATAACGGAGTTTACGATTTTAGCGACACTCTCGTCACGCTCTTTATATTCGTTATCCGTAATTTTAAGTTTTGCTTTTCGACTGTGGTTAAGTTCGCGGCTTAATGTGCCGTAAAATTTTGCCCACTCGGACAAAAACGGTCCCTCGCTTGAATTAACTGTCAGATTTTCAAGCAGGTCATATTTTGCCTTACTTACCTCACCTTTGCACATATCAAGAAATTCGGAATACTTAATCGGCATACTGCCGTCCGATTTCAAAAGCGGTAAACTTGACATCAAATAATAATAAGAAGCCATTATAATTACACCTTTATATTCTCAGTTCGGAAAAGAAAGGCATTAACATTTTTGTTATTTCCTCATCCGAACAGTCAAAATACCCCGAGCCGTCCTTTGCGGCAAGACGGAAACCCGAACGGGCGCGGGAAGAAACCTTAATTTCCATACCGTCACTTATCTGCTGTTTAAGTTCCGATTTAAGACCGTCTGTAATCTCGGCAACCTCGGCAACATAATTTGCGGGGTTTTCTTCACCAACAGCGGCAATGATAAGTTTTGCAAGTGTTGAATCTTTCACACACTTTTGAACATCTGCTTCAAGAATTTTTTCAAATT
>JAZLFY010000144.1:0-4195 GCA_045616025.1 Acutalibacteraceae bacterium
TTATCATTCTGAATTATTAGGGGAATATATTTTTGTAATAAAACACTTTCATCTTTAGTCCTTAATATATAGCTCGCATCTGAGCAAATACCATCGAACATAACCATTGCTGCTTTTTTTAGATGTGGGTTTCTTGCCATAAATAAAACAATATGGTATAGTTAAAAAAGTGAGGTGATACCGTGAAAGAAACCAAACAAAGTGACATAATTAAGGTTAGGGGAAAATTAACCTCGGCAACCGAGATTTTACTTTTTCTGCTTATAACCTTTTTCCCGTTATTTATATTTACAGACTATACGAACTTAACGGCAATAAAGTTTTATTCCTTTGCATTTATGACGGTTTTTGCCTTTATTTATATCGGCTTTTGGCATTTGGGACTTACCCTTGAAACTAAAGCTTTCATTAAAAATTTAAAGGGTGACACTCCCCTTATTGCCGTACTGATTTTCGATTTAATTTGTATAATTTCATATTTGTTTTCGCCTTATAAAGGGATGATCAATTCTCAGGGAAAATCAGCTTTTTTGTTCGGCTCGGGCAGATATAACGGTTTCATAATTATTTTGCTTTACGGCATAATCTTTTGGATTTTCAGCAGATATTCAACATTTAAAAAGATTACCGTTTATCTGCTTTGCTTTACAACATTTATATTGTCCGCCATAACACTTATACAGTTTGCCGGATATAACTTTTTACACTTTTATCCCATTTTTAAAGAGGTTACAATTTTCGTGTCGACCATAGGTAATCTCGGTATGTATTCTGCGGTAATGTGCGTCTTTTTGCCCATACTTTGCGGATGTGTTGTTTTAATTGATTTTAAAAAAATACCGAAAGCAATAATGCTTATTTGCATATTTATCGGTGCTTTATCGCTTTTCTTTTGTAATGTCAGTTCAAGCAAAATTGCGCTTTTGTCGATGGCGGCTTTCGGCGCATTACTGCTTTTTGACAATTCAAAACGGCTTGCACTTTTTGTTCTTACCTTTATACCGTTTTTACTTGCCGCATTTCTGCACAAAACAATTAAGACGGGCTTTATCGGTGCACTTGTATTCTTGGCGCTTGCCGTTATTTATTTTGGTGTATATCTTATACTTTCTAAAACAAAAGAGTTTAAAATTACCGCAAAACACCGTTTGATTATGCTCTGTGTAATAATTATCTGCCTGCTTATGGTTTTGGGCTTCTGCTACTTTAAATATGATGAAGCACAGAACACAACGGTAAATCTTGACCTTACCGAAGAAATCGGGGCGGTATTACACGGAAAGGTTGACGACACAACCGGCTCGTACCGTATCGGTGTTTGGAAATATTCGCTTAAAATGTCACTTAAAAGCCCTGTTATCGGCACGGGAATAGGAACATTTAAAGCGGCATTTGATAAATTTACCGACGGTTATTTTGTAACTTTGGGCGCAGGAAAGTTTGACACACCGCACAATGAATTTATACAAATTTTATGTTCGCTCGGATTTTTAGGGCTTATTACCTATCTTGCCT
The DNA here is from genome assembly GCA_045616025.1 of Acutalibacteraceae bacterium. Taxonomy (GTDB): domain Bacteria; phylum Bacillota; class Clostridia; order Oscillospirales; family Acutalibacteraceae; genus UBA737. The sequence goes on from JAZLFY010000144.1 coordinate 1,516, forward strand.
TTTTCGTGCTGCTTGGAGTTAAAGCATATAAAGCAAGAAAAAAACCGATAACTAAAATTTTATTGCTTGGTGCGGTTTGTTATTTAGTTAATTCGTTTTTCAGTTTTTCAATAGTTATTTCTGCTCCGTTTCTTTGGATAACACTTGGTATGCTGAACAATATTTCGTCAAATAAAACAGATTTATAAATTATTTATGTGCAAAATGACAAAATGTATAATTTGGACAAATTTTTTTAAAAAAATTTTATAAAAAGTGTTGATTTTTCAAGTAAAAGATGTTATATTTATTATAAAGAATAATTATAATTAAATTTTGATTTGAGGTGTTTTCTTTGAAGAATATGAAAAAGAGAGCAATAACAATTTTGCTTGCAATTTGTTTGGTAGTTGTTTTTTCGGCAATTGCCGTTTATGCAGAAGGCGGTCTTGTTGACCAGGGTGAAACCACTCCTTCCGGTACCGATTTCAGTGGTGACGATTTCGGATTTGGTGACAAGGATATTAAACTTTTAGGCGATGTTAACGAAGACGGTTTCGTTACAAGTGACGATGCAATTTATCTTTTGCACTCCCTCTTTGAGCCGGAAGATTATCCGCTTTATCCCACACAAACCGATGCAAAAGTTCCAAATGATTTAGAATTTGGTGATGTTAACGGTGACGGTGTTGTAACAAGTGACGATGCAATTTATCTTTTGCACTCCCTCTTTGAGCCGGAAGATTATCCGCTTTATCCGGATAATTCACCGTCATAATTAAATGTAAAGATTTTAGCCCCCGAGTTTTTCGGGGGCTGTTTTTTATTTAATTTTTACTATTTTAAACAAAAATAAACCTGCAATTAAATTACTTTAACGCAGGTTTATTCTATTTAGATTTAGTAAGTTCATATGTACCGCCTACGGTACCTTCCTTGCCTTCAAGGATAAGTTTATCATTCTCGACTTTATATTCGTATTTACAGTCTTTAGCATCATCGCTTTCAAAATCAATAATGACAGTATTATTTTTGATTTTATAATCAAAAGGATAATCATTATTCATTGTATGCAAAGAACCTCCACCGATGATTTTAAAGGTATATACGGTATCGTCCTTATACTTCCATTCTCCGCTGATTTTAAGCTTAGGTGCAACAGTAGTTAAAAAAACAATTAAAAAAATACAAAGCAACAATACTAAAGCCAAAATGACAAAAGGCAGTTTTCTTATTCTTCTTTTTTTATTATTCATATTTTTCATAATCAAAAATAAAAATTGCGGCGGCGTATTACGCCGCCGCAATATGTTCGATTTAGATTAGCAGGATTTCTTTTTAGCAAGAATTACTGCACAGCCGCCGCAAGCGATAGCCATTAATAAGGAGAAGAGTTCTACCATATTATTGTCACTGGTCTTCGGGCTGGTTTCTTCTTGAGTAGTAGTGACCGGATTAACAAATATGAATTCGCCTAAGTTCTGGGTTTCAAAGGTAATTGTACCATTACCGTTGTCGGTAAACTTAACTAATTCAGCCTTGTTGTCACCTAAAGCATTAATAAGAACTGCATTGGTAAGAGAAACGCCTGCCGGAACTTTAAGAGTTATCTTAACGGTACCGTTAAGTTTAACATCCTCTTTCTGAATTGGCTCACCTTGATCGTTAAGTCTTGTAACGGTGAGTTCCAAATCTGAATATCCACCTGCTTTGAAGTTCTTATCGGTGATTTGTGAGCCGGCTTCTTTAAGTTTATCTGCTAAGCCCTTAATGATTTCTGCAATAATTTGTTGTGCTTCTGCGGGAAGTTCGCCGTGGTAAACATTAAATGTTGCATCGCCCGGAACTTTGGTTCCTTCGTTAGGAGTAAGTGAAGAACTTTCTTCGTTCTTTGCATCAAATTTATCGGTTGAAAGTTTCGGAATAACTACTGTTTGAGTTTCTGTACAATAAATACATTTACCTGTTTCAAGACCGGTTTCAGTTGTGGTCGGTTCCTTGGTTACGGTCCAAGAGTCAACCTTATGACCGTGAGCAGGTATTACAGAACCGGCTTGAATAACCTTGGTGCATTCCATACAGGTAAGGTCGCCGGTGTATCCGGGTTCGACACAACCTGCAAGTTTGGCACCGATGGTTTGCTGTTCGCCGTCATGATTGGTATCATCATATCCAGCGGCAACATCTTCATAAGTCTGGGTGGTGCTTATACGTCCGCACTTGTCACAAACCTTGTAGTAAACTGCATAGGTGTGGCAGGTAGCAACATCCTTTAATGTTGTGTCGTCTTTAACACCTTCAACATAGTTGTGTGCTTCTTTGGTAGAGTCGATTATTGTATTACCGCAACCTACATTAATGCAGGTATGAGCATGATTATCTTCATCAATAGAAATCCAAGTTTCACTCGGAGTATGGTCGTCTGTTGTAACCGTGGTAGCAACAGATGCAGGAGATGCCTTAGCAGTTTCGGTTTCTGCTACACGGGCATAAACATCATACTGAGTGTTTCTGGTAAGACCTGTGAAGAGAGCAACGGTTCCGAAGTCGGAATCTTGCGGAACAGTTCCTTTAGCAACACAAGCATATTCATAAGCAGTGTTAGCATCGGTTACTTTAATGTTGCTTTCAGGGGAAGTCTCATCGGGATTTTCTTTATCAAAAGCAACAGCAACAGGAGCCGCAGGAGCAGAAGTATCTG
>JAZLFY010000145.1:0-1491 GCA_045616025.1 Acutalibacteraceae bacterium
TTTACTGCATAAAAGAACGGGTGTGGCGAAAATTCGCCACAGCCGTTTTTATTATTCTGACTGTTTTTGTTTATTTGAATCGAAAACCGCAATCAGTACGCTTGCAACAATTATAAGTATCATACTTATAATACTGTTTAATGTGACCTTTTCGCTAAGGAAAAGCGCACCTGCAACAACGCTTGTTACAATTTCAAAATTACTGATTATTGCCGTATGCACTCCGCCGATTAAATATGTGCCTTTTTGGAAAAGTATTATAGCCCCGACACTGATTGCAAGTGAAAATACTACACACATACCCCATCCCGTAAGGGTTTTCGGGAAACTTAACTGCCCCGAAGCAAGGCAAACAATAAACATTATAACCGTTATTGCGGTACTTGAAAAGAAATTAAAAAGAAAAGGTGAAACGGTTTTATCCTTAAATGCCGATAAAAGCAGAATATATGCACCGTAAACGACACCGCTTAACAGTGCCATGAAAGCACCCATAAAGTTTATGCTGTCGTTTGAATTGTACATAAACAGTACACCTATCATACAAATGGCAAGACATATAATCTGTTTTGCTTGGCATTTTTTCTTAAAGAAGATAATGCCGCCCAAAACAACGACCGCAGGATAAATATGGTGTAAAACGGTTGAAGCGCCGCCGCTTATGTATCTATACGAAATAAAAAGCAACAGCGGTGTAAAGCACGCCCCCAAAGTTCCTATGGTTGCCATTTTAAATACCGAACGGAAAGGAACTTTAAATGAAGCACCGCCGAGTTTTGCCAAAAGAGCCAAAAAAGGAATTGCAAAAAGGTTGCGCAGAAGCACAAGACTTATCGGATTTACACCCTCGTCATAAATCAGATTTGCGCCAAGTGGCATAAGTCCGTACAAAGTAGCACTTAAAATAACAAAAAGATAACCCAATAACGATTTTTTGTTTTGCATAAATACCACCGTTCTTCCCATATCCCTTAAATTATTTATTTATTTTACATCTTTTAAAATAAAAAATCAATCTAAAATATTATCATTATTATCAATTAAATTTATTGTTATTTGTTATTCTTGATATTTTGGGGAGGAGGGGGGTATACTAACATTAAGAGATACCGTTTGCAGGGCGAAACTCCCGAAGCCGCCCCACACCGTTAATTCGGTGGGCGGTATCTCTTATTTTTTTGTATTTCTGCGGACAATGTTACATGGCGACCTTTAATACCGTCAAGTAACTCCTGCGCCCATTGGGTACGGTCTAATTTAACATAATCGGATATTTCTTTTGCCGCACGGTTAAGATATTCATTTGCGCCATCGGTGTTGAATTTGTTATATTCCGTTACCGCTTTTTTGAGCAAATCGGTTACGGTGTCAACATCGGCACGACTACGGTATTTACGGATAAGCACCTCGGCATACCGTTTCGGGTTGTACCGTAAAAACTGTTCGGGTGTGCCGAAAGAAAAAACAGACTTGTTTAAGTCTGTTCCGTTT
>JAZLFY010000146.1:0-2970 GCA_045616025.1 Acutalibacteraceae bacterium
ATAACTTAACCCTTAAATCTGCCGCTTCACGCCTTAACAAAACCGGTGCAATGATAACGGGATTTGCGGCGGCAGAAAAACTTGAAATTGCAAATGCGGCGGTTGTTTCCACTGCGGATATATTCCCTGCCGGTTCGGTAACCTTACAAAGTATGAAGGTGTTAGCCGACAATAATGTGGACGAAATACTGATGCGTTCCGCTTCTCTTACCGAAGCGCTTGACAGTCCGCTTTGTCCAATATTCAAGCAAATAGCCGGAACAAACTCCGATTACACTATACCCGAATCCGATACGGTAAAATATGTTGAAAAAATGGGTATTTCGGGTTGGGTTGACGACGAACTGTTATTTATCGGCAACCGCACGCTTCTTGAATCTCACGGAATTGCAGTACCGAGTGTTGAAATTGATAACCAAATATTAGCAAAGGGTTATTTCCCCGTTTATGTTGCAACCGATAACAAAGCATGTGTTTTGCTTGTTGTAGATTATAAGGTTAAACCGTCTATTGCAAAGGAATTGCGCAAAATCACCGATCTTGGTGTAACACTTCTGTTTAAAAACACCGACCCGAATATAACAACCGATATGATAAGTGATTATTTTGGCATCTATGACGACTGCATACATGTAATGACAAGTGCAGGACGAAATGTTTGCAGAAATGCCACAGCACCTCACGAGGTCACCTCTTCCCCTGCGGCTTATGAAGGCAGTACACTTAATATGACAAAAATTATGACCTGCGTTTCACGAATGCACACTTCTAATCTGTTGCTTACCGTAATGTACATACTTGCCGCAGTGCTTGGAATTGTTTATTTCTTATACACCGCTTTTTCGGGCAAAACCGAACTGCTTTCAAAAGCACCGAGTATTCTTTATTACGGAATTATCAGTACGGTGATTACCGCTATTCTCTATTTAATCAAAAAACCTTAACCGGAGGAAGAATATATGTGTGAAAAGAAAAAGTTTTATATTACCACCGCCATCGCCTATACCTCAAGAAAACCGCATATAGGCAACGCTTACGATATTGTTCTTGCCGATATGATTGCAAGATACAAAAGATGTAAGGGCTATGATGTGTATTTTATGACCGGCTCTGACGAACACGGTCAGAAAATTGAAGAATATGCAAATGCGGCGGGGATTACACCCAAAGAATATGTTGACAAGGTATCGGCGGAAATTAAGACGGTTTGGGACAGTCTTAACACAAGTTATGACAAGTTTATCCGTACCACTGACAATTACCACGAAGATGCCGTGCAGAAAATATTTACCAAACTTTACGAGCAGGGCGACATTTACAAAGGTACCTACGAGGGTAAATACTGTGTTCCGTGTGAATCTTTCTTTACCGCTTCGCAGGTAACCGACGGCAAATGTCCCGACTGCGGCAGAGATGTTACCGATGCAAAAGAGGAGGCATATTTCCTGCGCCTTTCAAAATATCAAGACAAATTAATGCAGTATTTTGAAGAAAACCCTGATTTTATCGCCCCTGCATCTCGCAGAAACGAAATGATAAACAACTTTATTAAACCCGGACTTGCCGACCTTTGTGTTTCCCGTTCAAGTTTTAAATGGGGTGTTCCGGTAAGTTTTGACGATAATCATGTTATATATGTATGGATAGATGCACTTTCTAACTACATAACGGGTATCGGTTATAACCCCGACGGAAACAGCGGAAAATTTGAGGAATTATGGCCTGCCGATTTGCATGTTATAGGTAAAGACATTGTCCGTTTCCATACAATATACTGGCCGATTATTCTTATGGCACTCGGTCTGCCGTTACCTAAAAAGGTACTCGGTCACCCATGGGTACTTGTCGGCGAAGATAAAATGTCAAAATCAAAAGGCAATGTTATTTATGCCGATGATTTGGCAAACCGTTTCGGTATTGATGCGGTGCGTTATTATCTTTTAAGCGAAATACCCTTTGCACAGGACGGAACGATTACTTATGAATCATTTATAAATAAATACAACACCGACCTTGCAAACACACTCGGCAACCTTGTAAACCGTACGGTTGCAATGACCAACAAGTATTTCTCCGGCAAAGTAACAAAAACCGGAAATCTTACAGGACTTGATAACGAACTTGTTTCTGCGCTTAACGAAACAGTTGAAAAATACGATAAATTTATGGAAGAATACCGCAATGCAGATGCAGTTGAAACCGTTATGAATTTTGCAAAGCGATGCAACAAATACATTGACGAAACCGCACCGTGGCTTCTTGCAAAAGAAGAAAGCAGTCTGCCCCGTCTTAATGATGTTCTTTATAATCTTCTTGAAAGCATCCGTGTTATAGGACTTCTTCTGTTTCCCGTTATTCCGCAAAGTTCAGATAAGATTAAGGAACAGATCAATACAAAATGTGAAGAAATCACTTTCGGTGTATTAAATGAATATTCCGTAAATGCCGCAAGTCCGCTTTTTGCAAGACTTGATACCGAAAAAGTACTTGAAGAATTAAGCAAAGAGCAGGAAGAACAAAAGAAGGCGGAAAACACCGTTACTTTAAATCAGATAAGCATTGACGATTTTGCAAAGGTTGAACTTACTGCCGCAAAGGTTACGGCGTGCGAGCCGATTCCCAAAGCGAAAAAGTTGCTTAAACTCACCCTTGACGACGGAAGCGGTACTCCCCGTACGGTTGCTTCGGGTATAGCACAGTTTTATGCACCCGAAGACCTTTTAGGTCACACCGTTATCGTTGTGTCTAACCTTAAACCTGCCGTACTTTGCGGTGTCGAGTCAAACGGTATGATACTTGCCGCCGACAGTAAGGGTGAAATTAAGGTTGTCTTTACAGACGATGTTTTACCCGGAAGCAAAATAAGATAATGGAATATCCCGAAATTTATAAACTTGACACTCCACTTGTTTTTGATACACACGCACATTATACCGACGAAAAGTTTGACGGAATAAGGGACGAATTGCT
>JAZLFY010000147.1:0-9662 GCA_045616025.1 Acutalibacteraceae bacterium
CAAGTGCAGTATCAACAACCGTTTCGCTGTCGGCGCGGGGAACAAGTACGCCCGGCCCCATTAAAAATTTAAGTCCGTAAAATTCCCAACTGCCCAAAATGTACTGAAGCGGATAATGAATAAGCCGTTGCCTTAAAATTACCGTTATTGTGTTTTCGGCAACCTCGTCCAACTTTTCGTTATAGTTATTTAATATTTCCTTGTTTGAAAAACCGGTAACATGTTTAATAATCTGTTTTGCCTCGAAAACATAATCTTCAAAGCCCGCTTTTTCAAGTTCGGATTTTATACTGTTATATGCCTCAAATACCGTTCTGCTCATTTGTATCAATTTCGCTTTCTGTTTTGTCTACACTGCGGTCAACATCGGGCGTTTCGGGTTCGCACGCTTTAAGCGCCGCAATGGCAATTTCTATCATACCGTCGTCCGGCTCTTTGGTGGTTATGCGTTGTAACCAAAGTCCCGGTGCGGCAATAATTCTTGTTAAAACATTATCGTATTTTCCGCAGGCGCGAAGTACCTCAAACCCGAGTCCGCAAATTAAGGGTATCATTAAAAGTTTAACCGCAACCCATACTGCGCCGTTTTCGTAAACACCCTTAAAGATAAGTTGTACGGCGGTTGAAAAAATGAAGCTTACCAAAATCATAAGTATCATAAACGATGTTCCGCACCGAGGGTGAAATCTTTTGTTCTTCCGAACATTTTCAACCGTCAGCGCCTCGCCGCTTTCATAACAGAAAATTGTTTTATGTTCTGCGCCGTGGTACATAAACACCCTGCGGATATCTTTCATAAAAGAAACGGCATACATATAAACAACCAAAACAATAATTTTTATTAACTGTTCAACAGCCGAGCGTGCAACCGAGGAAAATTCGGTTTTTGTAAGATACTGCAAAAGTTTTACAAAATAATGCGGAATTGCAATAAACAGGCCGATTGCAAGAACAACGCCAAGCACCGTAGCCACAATGACGATAAGTGTCATCGGCAATGATTCTTCCTGCTTTTCTTCTTCCTGCGGCTTTTCGGTTTTTTCCGCCGTTTCTTCCGCCGCTTCCTTTGTTTCTTCAGTTTCTGCGGAGATGTTTGTTTCTTCTTTTTCGGTTTCGGTTTCGCTTTCTTCTTCACCGAATCCGGATATTTCCGCCGATTTCATCATCGCCTTATAACCGCCGACAAGCGATTCGACAAATGCGACCACACCGCGAACTACGGGCAGGCGGCAAAATTTATATTTGTTGCGAAGCGAATTATCCTCAATTTCGCTTACATCAATAGTTCCGTCACTTTTGCGGACAGCCATCGCCGATTTTTCAGGGCTTTTCATTAAAATTCCCTCAATAAGTGCCTGACCGCCTATGCTTGTATATTTAGCCAACCGTTACACTCCTTTATCTTCTGCTTCGGTATTTTCGTTTTCTTCGTTTTCCTGCGGCGGCTCGTAATCGTCCACCGTTGGTTCTTCGCAAAGCGGCAATACCACCGTTGCGGTAGTGCCGACACCTTCGGTGCTTTCAATAAGTAAAAGTCCGTTATGCTGTTTCATAATTTCGTCGGCAACGGCAAGTCCTATTCCGCTGCCCCTGACGGTACTGTTTGCCTTGTAAAATTTTTCTTTTACATGGTCAATATCCTTTGCCGGTATTCCGACACCGGTATCTTTAATCTGAATTTGAACGCACCCGTTATCTCTGCTTTGTACTATAAGTACAAGTCCGCCCTTTTCGGTATATTTAACGGCATTATCAATAATGTTGATAAACACCTGTTTTAATCTGTCTTTATCGCCAAGCACAATGGAATTTTCCGCAGGCGGTGTAAACGAAACCTCAACCCCTTGCTTTCTTGCAAGTTCACTGTACATATCGGTAACCGTTTTAAGCAGATTTGAAACATCAATAGGTGCGGTTGTTACGGTAAGCCTGCCCTGCTGCATACGGGAAAAGTCAAGCAATTCTTCCACAAGACTTGAAAGGCGGTCGGTTTCGCTAAGTACAACATCAAGTCCGCGCGAAACAAGTTCTTCGTCTGTACCTATTGCCGATTTTGCCGTTTCGCCCCAACCCCTTATTGCCGTAAGCGGTGTACGGAGTTCGTGGGATACCGAAGACACAAAATCGTTTTTAAGGTTGTCGGCATTTTGAAGTTCGGTTGCCATATAGTTTACCGCATCGCAAAGTTCGCCGATTTCGTCATTTCGGTCGGTCTTTATTCCCGTTTTAAGGTCGCCCATTGCAATTTTCCGTGCGGTATTGCTGACCTCACGGATAGGACGGACAATGGATTTAACAAAGTAAAATCCCGACACGGCACAAAGTGCCAAAATGGAAAGAAGAATAATTCCCATTACAATAATTACCGTGTTTATTTTAGACATTGTCGCCGTAAGCGAAGTTGTCCAACGAAATGCGCCTATAACCACACCGTTTTTATCGGTCAAAACGGTGGTTTCGCACATAATGTTTTCGCCGTTTTCGGTTTCGCCCTGATGTAGGTATCTGCCGGTCGAGGACTCTTTTGCGCCCTCTAAATCTTTAAGCGCATTATCCTGCGTTTCAAAGCCGGATGTTGAAACAATTACTTTTCCGTCTGCCGAAATAACATCAACCTGCAATTTGCTTTTATAAGGATAGTTTTCACAAACGGCTACCGCCGCCGAGGACAGCGTTTCGGGGGTTGAGTCGGAAAGTGAGGAAAATTCGTGGGCGTGTTCACGGGCAACCGACTGCACCCTTTGAAAATACAAATTACTTTCTATTATTCCAAGCAGTACCGCAACAACGCATACCGCCGCCGCAATTATAAGGAAGACCTCAACAAACCATCTTCCGACAATGCTTTTAAAATGCAGTTTTGCCATTTGTTTTGCCACGAGTTTTCATCTCCTTTCGTTAAAATTTATTTATTGTTTCAGTTAGCCGCCCATTTATATCCCATACCCCAAACGGTGACAAGATATTTGGGTTGAGACGGGTCTTCTTCTATCTTCATACGAAGTCTTCTGATGTTAACATCGACAATCTTTTCTTCACCGTAATAATTTTCGCCCCAAACCTTAACAAGTATGTCGTGACGGCCCAGTGCCGTATCGGGGTTGGTAAAGAAATATTCCATAATTTGAAATTCAACCTGAGTCAGTTCTATGTCGTTGCCGTCTTTTGAGAGTGTTCTTCTGCGAAGATTAAGGACAAATTCACCGATAACGATTTCGTTTGATTCGCCCTTGCTCTTTTGCGCCTGCAATTCAACACGGCGGTTAAGACTGTCCACACGGGCAAGCAGTTCGCTTGGAGAAAACGGTTTGGTGATGTAATCGTCCGCCCCAATCATAAGTCCGCTAATTTTATCCATTTCCTGCGATTTTGCAGTAAGCATAATAATTCCCATAGTTTCGCTTTTTTTACGAAGTTCTTTGCAAAGCGCAAAGCCGTCCATACCGGGCATCATTACATCAAGCAGGGCAATATCAAACCCTGCCGGCTCGGTATCGTAAATCATAAGTGCTTCTTCGGCACTTGCCGCTTCGGTAACCTCGTACCCTGCACGGCGCAGATTTATTGCCTCAAATTCACGGATGGCATCTTCGTCTTCAACAATAAGTAATTTTTTCATATTTATGACCATTCCCTTTATATTTTTGTAAGGCACAAACGACCATTGAAAGAATGGTCATAAAATGCCATGTTTTTCGGTTGCCCCGCAAGGGGCGAGAAAAACGGCGATTATAATTTGAAGTTTGGAAGATTTATCTTTCAAACTTTCTCACCTATTTCGATGTGTTTATTATGTTAAACATTTTCTTTATTTCTTCAGCCTTAAAGGAAATCGGACTTGCGTTTTCGTTAACCTGCCCTGCAAAAACCGAAGTGTCGGTTGTCCTTATGTTAAACATTTCCTTTTCTTTTCGCTTTTCAAAATCTTTCTTGGAATAAACCTTAATCTTAAAAAGCATATCGCCTGCCGTTTCGGTTTCGGCACTGTAATAATAAAAAGTTTGTTCGGCATTTTGCAAATCTTTTTTTACCGCAAGCGCACCGACAAATTTTGCCGGAATTTCAATTTCATAATTATCCGATGTGTTGGTTATTGCGGTCTTTTCAACATTTAAAGTTTCGCCGTCAAAACTGCACCAGTTGGTATAGTAAACCTTTTCGCCGCCCTCACTCATAATAGGGGTAGGCGCCGCGGTGGGTATTTCGGTCATCTTGTCGTTGTTTACATCCTTGCTCAAAATGTTTGAGCCGCGAAGTGTAACGGTGTTTTCAAGTTTGCTTGAATCAAGAAGCGGATTTAAAAGTTCGCCCTCCCGCATAAGTAAAACTTCGGTTATGGCGCCAAGACCTTTTATTTCGTCAACAAACACCGCCGTTTGTCCGTTTGTAAGTTTTGAAACAACCGGGTCGTTTGCCGATTTTACGGTTGCATCCATAATGGAAGAAGAAATTACCGTACCGCCGTTTGTGTTCACCGAATAAACTTCCGCCCGATTGGACTTCTCCTTTGCATCAAGCAACTGTAAGAAAAGTTCGTTTGTTCCGTCGCCGTTCATATCGGCACAGATAAAGTTTGTATATTGCTTTATAAACAGTTCGGTAATTGTGTCACCTTTAACCGAATAAATGCCGACCTGCTTTTCGCTTGTTCCGTAAATTTCCCAACCGGCAAGAAGTTCCTTTGTTCCGTCGCCGTCCAAGTCGCAAAAGTCAACCCGTTCTATTCCGCCGGCTTCAAGACTTGTTTCACCTATGCTTTTCCACTTGCCGTCCTTTTTCTTTATGAAGTTGACACTCATATTTATCGTGTCGCCGCTTACGGTACTGTAAAAAGCAAATGCTTCGGTAACACCGTCACCGTCTATATCCTCGGTTGCAATGGCGCTTCGGTGTTCGCCGCGACTCGGATATTTTAAAACATAAGTTTCGGGAACGGTCTTTTTAAGTGCCTCGCTTATATCGTACAAGTCCCCCTGCGGTGCGGGTGGGGATAAAAGTTCCTCGGAATCAACCGTAAACAAATCACAACCGCAAAAACACATAACTACTGCCAAAAGCATTATGCCGAGCAGTATTTTTTTTGCCGTTTTTTTCATTTCTTTTATCCACCGCCTTTATATAATATAATATATATAACTATACAAAATAGATTATATCACAAAACCCGTAAATTTAAAAGAGATTTTTATATCTTTTTTAAATTTTTTCACTTGTATCTTTTCCTTTCTTGTTGTATCATTTAAACAGTAACTTTTGAAAGGATAGAATATGGACGAAAAAAGATTTGAACAACTTGTCCTTACGGTACAAAAACCAGGCAGATACACCGGCGGCGAAACAAATGCCGTTATAAAAGAAAAAACGCCCGATTTGGTGCGTTTTGCCTTTTGTTTTCCCGATGTGTACGAGGTCGGAATGTCCCACCTCGGTATGAAAATTCTCTACGGTATGCTTAATGCCCGAAAGGATGTCTGGTGCGAGCGTGTTTTTGCCCCGTGGGGCGATTTTGAAACGGTTATGCGGCAGAATAATATACCTCTTTTTGCCCTTGAAAGCCGCGACGCAATAAAAGATTTCGATTTTATCGGTTTTACACTTCAATATGAACTGTCCTACACAAATGTTTTATATATGCTTGATTTGGCAGGCGTTCCGCTCAGAAGCAAAGACCGAAAAGACCTTTCTCCCATTATAATTGCAGGCGGCCCTTGTGTCTGCTGTGCCGAGCCGCTTGCCGACTTTATCGATGTTATCAATTTGGGTGACGGCGAAACGGTAAACAATGAGATAATCGACCTTTATAAAGAGTACAAAAAAAGCGGCAAATCAAAGGCGGAATTTTTAAGCGCCGTTTCAAAAATCGAGGGGGTTTATGTGCCCTCACTTTATGATGTTTCGTATAATGCGGACGGCACGGTAAAGACACTGACACCTAAAGAAAATGCACCCGAAAAGATAACAAAACGGGTTGAAAAAAATCTTGATAATACCTATTATCCCGAAAATTTTGTAGTACCGCTTATTGAAATTGTCCACGACCGTGCGGTGCAGGAAATTTTCAGAGGTTGCATACGCGGTTGCAGATTTTGTCAGGCAGGTTACATCTACCGCCCCGTAAGGGAAAAGAGTGTATCGGTTATTAACTCGCAGGCAAAAAGCATCTGCGAGCAAACGGGATATGACGAAATTTCCCTTACAAGTGTTTCAACTAGCGATTACACGAAAATCGAGCCGCTTTTAAACGAACTGGTTGCCTGGACAAAACCAAGGGGCATAAATCTTGCTCTGCCATCCCTTCGAATTGACAATTTTTCGGAAGAATTACTCAAAAAAATAAGCAGCGTGCGAAAAAGCGGTCTTACCTTTGCGCCCGAAGCCGGAACACAGCGGCTTCGCGATGTTATAAACAAAAACATCACCGAAGAAGAAATACTTACCACCTGCAAAACGGCATTTACGGGTGGTCACACATCGGTAAAACTTTACTTTATGATGGGACTTCCCACCGAAACCGACGAGGATATTATCGGCATTGCCGAATTGGCGCAAAAAATCGTTGACCTTTATTACGACCTGCCGCAAAAACCGAAAGGTAAAGCGGTATCGGTTACAATAAGTGTTGCAAATTTCGTGCCGAAGCCCTTTACACCTTTCGAGTTTGAGCCGCAGATAACAAGAGAAGAAATGATAAGACGGCAAAACCTTTTAAAAGAGAACATAAAAAGCCGCAAAATCACCTTTAACTACCACGAAAACAGAACAAGTTTTCTTGAAGGCGTGTTTGCAAGGGGTGACCGCCGACTTTCCGATGTGCTTGAAACCGCATATAAACTCGGTTGCCGTTTTGACGGTTGGGACGAGTGCTTCGATATGGAAAAATGGGAAAAGGCATTTGAAATGTGCGGCATAAATGGTGAATTTTATACCGCCCGTACCCGTTCTTTTGACGAAAAATTCCCGTGGGATCACCTTGATTACGGAATAACAAAGGAATTTTTAATAAGGGAAAACGAGGCGGCGCATAGGGGCGAAACCACCCAAAACTGCCGACAAAACTGTGCGGGTTGCGGCGCAAATAAATTCGGGGCAGGTGTATGTTTTGAAAAGCGTTAGAATTCTTTACAAAAAGACAGGGCGTATGCGGTTTATGTCCCACCTTGACATAACACGGTTTATGCAACGGATTATAAGACGGGCAGAACTTCCCCTCTGGTACACCGAGGGGTTTAACCCTCACCCGTATATCACCTTTGCTTTGCCGCTTTCCCTCGGTTTTGAAAGTGTTTATGAGGTTATGGATATCCGCCTTACGGACGACACTTTCGATATATCGAAAATTCCCGAACTTTTAAACGAAATCACCCCCGAATACATCGAATTCTTCGACTGTTTCGAGCCGATAAAAAAGACGGGCAAAGTATCGGCGGCAAGTTTTCTCATAACCTTTGACGACGGCGGAAAATTAAAACCGATTTTGGAAGAATTTTTCTGCTCTGACGATATTCCCGTTTCAAAGAAAACCAAACGCGGCAACATTAAAGAATTCAATGCCGCGCCGCATATTAAGGACTTTAAGTGCAAAAGCGAAACGGGAGAAACAAAACTGTTTTTAACCCTGCCGGCAGGCGGAACACTTAATGTAAGCCCCGAAATAATACTTGCCGCCTTTTTTGAAAACAACAATTATTACTGTTATAACACCCTGCGCACCGCAATTTTGGACGACGAGGGAAAATTATTCAGATAAAAAAGAACCCGAATTGGGCGGCTTCAGTTGAGGGTAAAAGTCCAAAAAGGCAACTTTTGGCGAATAACTGCTTCAAAAATAACCGACATACGTCAGTATGCCGGTTGTTTTGTTTATTGTTCTTCACTCAAAATTCACTCTTTTTGGATGCCGAGCAGTTTTGTACCTGCAAAATTTTGTGCAGAGCGCAGTAAAAAAATGCAGTAACACTGGCGTGTTACAAGGCTTTTTTACAAGTGAGTGCGTAAATTTTGCGGTCCAAAACCTATTTACCCTCAAGTGAAGCCGCCCTTCTTTAATTTTAACTTTCGTCTATAACCGTAATTTCTTTAACGGTGTTTTGGTCTGCGCTTTCGGTCGGTTTTTGGTCGCGTTCTTTAAAAAACTTTTCGGCAACCGCCGGGAAAAGTGCATAACTTAAAACATCTTCTTCGCTTTTGCCCAGTCCCTTTTCTTTAAGTTCTGCGGCATATTTTTTAAGTTCCGGCTCTATCAAATCGGCTGGGCGGCAGGTAATAACCTTTTCGTCACCTATCGCCTTTTTGCGTACCTCTTCATTAACCGGTCCGGGCAACGCACCGTATTCACCTTTAAGAAGTCCTTTTGACTCTTTGGTAATCATTTTATACCGTTCGCCCGACATTATATTTAATGCCGCCTGCGTTCCGACAATCTGGCTTGTCGGTGTAACAAGCGGAGGATAGCCGAAATCTTTACGGACACGGGGTACCTCGTCAAGTGTTTCATAGAATTTATCCTCGGCGCCTGCCTGCTTTAATTGACTCAGCAGGTTTGAAAGCATACCGCCCGGCACCTGAAATCTTAATGATTTAGAGTCAACATTAAGCACTTTCGGGTCAAGCGAGCCCTCGGCTTTAAGCCGGTCTGCAACCTTTCTGAAACGGCTTGCAAGTTTGGAAAGTTTTTCAAGGTCAAAACCGGTATCTCTTTCGGTGCCTTTAAAGGTTGCAACCATTGCTTCGGTGGACGGTTGACTTGTACCGTTTGAAAGGGGCGAAAGCGCCGTATCAATTATATCCACCCCTGCTTGTGCCGCCATAAGATAGGTCATTTCGCCCGTTCCCGTGGTATCGTGGGTGTGCAGGTGAATAGGAAGTTTGGTGTTTTCTTTAAGTTTCTTTACAAGCGAATAAGCGTCATAAGGCAACAAAAGGTTTGCCATATCTTTAATACAAATAATATCTGCGCCCATATTTTCAAAGGTCTTTGCAAGATTTACAAAGTATTCTTCGTTATGAACGGGCGAGGAGGTGTAACTGATTGCCGCCTCACAAATTCCGCCGTATTCTTTGCAGGATTTTATTGACTGTTCAAGGTTTCTCGGGTCGTTAAGCGCATCAAAAATACGGATAACATCAATTCCGTTTTCAATACTTTTCTTAACAAAAGCATCAACAACATCGTCACTGTAATGCTTGTAACCCAAAATGTTCTGTCCTCTGAAAAGCATCTGCAATTTGGTTTTGGGCATATATTTTTTTATGGTGCGAAGGCGCTCCCACGGGTCCTCGTTCAAAAAGCGCATACACGCATCAAAGGTTGCGCCGCCCCAACATTCTACCGACCAATATCCGATATTGTCTAACTTTTCAAGTGCCGGTAACATATCCTCGGTGCGCATACGGGTTGCCGCCTGCGACTGGTGTGCATCACGAAGAATGGTATCGGTTATTAAAAGGGGTTTTTTCTCCATAAAATTACTCCTTTAAATTATCCGAACAGGGCAATAAGTGCGCCTGCGGCTATTGCCGAGCCGATAACACCGGCAACATTCGGTCCCATTGCGTGCATAAGCAGGAAGTTTGACGGATTTTCCTTTTGTCCGACACTCTGCGAAACTCTTGCCGCCATAGGAACGGCGGAAACGCCTGCCGAGCCGATAAGCGGGTTGATT